>CAJPQU010000051.1 GCA_905372875.1 uncultured Schwartzia sp.
CGGCGGCAGCCGGCGGTGCGGCGGAAGAGAAGACGGAATTTGACGTCATTCTCACCAATGCGGGCGACAAGAAAATCGGCGTCATCAAAGTGGTTCGTGAACTTACAGGTCTCGGCCTGAAGGAAGCGAAAGCTGTGGTGGACGGCGCTCCGGCTCCGGTGAAGGAGAAGGTCGCCAAAGCCGATGCCGACAACATGAAAGCGAAATTGGAAGAAGCCGGCGCTACGGTGGAACTGAAGTAAGACAGAGATTGAGTCAAAACAGGGACATCTACTGATGTCCCTGTTTTTGTCTGCTGTATATTGACAGTGTCTTTCCTGTATGATAATATGTTAAATTACAGAACGTGGCAGTGTGGGCTGTACGACTGGGTACGTGACAGCTGCACGGGTCAATAAAGTATGGACATAAGCGTCTCAGACGGGAATAGGCAAAGTAAGACAAGGTTTTTTCAGCAAGGAAACCTTGTCTTTTCGTGGTTTATTTCCCGCTGTTTTTTGTGCGCGTCGGTTCACGTTGTAAAATAAGGACGCACTGATGAAATGAAGTCTGTCCGATTGGTGCCGCATTTTTGTTCTGCTGAGAACAAACCGGACGCAGAGTTGGGCTCTGCGGAGGATTTGCTTTCCCGGCAGAGTGAAAAAGATGCGTCAAGATGATGGGCTGAATTTATTCGTGCTTCCATGGGCTAAGGAGTGACGGCTTTAATGTTTAATCCTGTGCCGGTAGGCAAGAGAACTCGGTATAGTTACGCCAAGATCAAAGAAGTCATGGAAATGCCGCATTTGCTGGATATCCAGCGCAATTCTTATCAATGGTTTCTCAGCGACGGGTTGAAGGAAATTTTTCGCGACATTTCTCCCATTCAGGATTTTACGGGAAATTTAGTACTTTCCTTTGAAGACTTTTCTCTTGGCGATCCCAAATACGAGATCGACGAGTGTAAAGAACGCGATGCGACTTTGGCGGCTCCTTTGCGAGTGAACGTCCGGCTCATGAACCGGGAGACGGGGGAGATCAAGCAGCAGGAGGTCTTCATGGGAGATTTTCCCTTGATGACGGATACCGGCACCTTCATCATCAATGGGGCAGAGCGGGTCATCGTCAGCCAGTTGGTACGTTCCCCCGGTGCTTACTATGTGGAATCCATGGATCCTTCGGGGAAAAAGCTGTACAGCTCTACGGTTATCCCCAATCGGGGCGCGTGGATCGAATTGGAGACGGATGTGAATGATGTCCTGTCGGCCCGCATTGATCGCACTAGGAAATTGCCTGTTACCGTGTTGATTCGGGCCTTGGGGTATGATTCCAGCGAGGAGATCGCCGCGCTCTTTGATAATCATCCCCTGATCATGACGACGTTGGAGCGGGACAACACGAAGACGAAAGAAGAGGCCCTGCTTGACATTTACCATCGCCTGCGGCCGGGAGAACCGGCGGTGGTGGACAACGCCCAGCAGCTTTTAGATTCTCTCTTTTTTGATCCGAAACGTTACGACTTAGCCACGGTGGGCCGCTATAAACTGACGAAAAAATTGGGCTGGAGGCGCCGTATTCTCAGCCGGATCTTGGCAGAACCTATCGTGAATCAGGAGACGGGGGAGGTTCTCATCCCCGCGGATGTTCCTGTGGACGAAGCCATGTTGGATGCCGTTACGCCGGAAGAGGAAGCCGCCGCCTTTCAAAAGGATGAACCGCTGACTATTTTCCTCCGTCATCAGACGGAAGAAGGAGAAGAAAAGCGGCTGAAGCTCATCTGCTCGCCGACTTTGGAATATCAATATCGTACCATCACGCGTTATGATATCTTGGCGTCCGTGAGTTATCTTCTCAACCTCATCGACGGGGTGGGAACAACGGACGATATCGATCACTTGGGGAATCGTCGCGTTCGCTCGGTAGGTGAACTGCTTCAGAATCAGTTCCGCATCGGCCTTTCCCGTATGGAGCGGGTGGTGAAGGAGCGCATGTCCATTCAGGACGCGGATGTGATCACGCCGCAGGCCCTCATCAATATTCGGCCGGTGGTGGCCGCTATCAAGGAATTTTTCGGGTCGTCGCAGCTGTCCCAGTTCATGGATCAGCATAACCCGCTCTCTGAGCTTACGCATAAGCGCCGCCTTTCGGCCTTGGGGCCGGGGGGACTTTCCCGGGAACGGGCGGGGTTTGAGGTGCGCGACGTTCATAATTCCCACTACGGACGCATGTGCCCCATTGAGACGCCGGAAGGTCCGAACATCGGTCTCATTGGCTCTCTGTCGAATTATGCCCGCATCAATCAGTTTGGCTTTATGGAAACGCCCTACCGCAAGGTGGATAAAAATAAAAAGCGCGTTACCGATGAAGTCCGTTATCTTACGGCGGACGAGGAAGACAGCATCACCATCGCCCAGGCCAACGAACCGCTGGATAAGAATGGCTGGTTCGTCAATGAACGAGTGACGGCTCGTTATCATGAAGAGACCGTGCTTTCTTCCCGGGATCGGGTCGATTATATGGACGTGTCGCCGAAACAGGTGGTCTCCATCGCTACAGCCATGATCCCCTTCTTGGAAAATGACGATGCGAACCGCGCCCTGATGGGGGCAAACATGCAGCGTCAGGCGGTGCCTCTTCTCAGAACGCAGGCGCCCTTGATAGGAACCGGTATGGAGTATAAAGCCGCCTGCGACTCCGGTGTCATGGTGCTGGCCAAACGGGCTGGTACGGTGGAATCCGTGGCGGCGGATCAGATAAAAGTACGGGCGGAGGATGGCTCTCTCGATACCTATAAATTACAAAAATATCTTCGTTCCAATCAGGGGACCTGCATCAATCAGGTGCCGATCGTCAATCAGGGCGATACGGTCATGGAACGTCAGCCCATCGCCGACGGCCCGGCTACGGATCACGGTGAGCTGGCTCTCGGCTATAACATTCTGGTGGCCTATATGCCATGGGAAGGTTATAACTATGAAGATGCAGTTCTCCTGAGTGAGAATCTGGTGAAGCGTGACCTGTATACTTCCATTCATATTGAGGAGTACGAATGCGACGCGCGGGATACAAAGTTAGGCCCGGAGGAAGTGACCCGGGATATTCCCAACGTGGCGGAAGACGCTTTACGCGATTTGGATGAGGACGGTATCGTCCGTATCGGCGCGGAGGTTCGGCCGGGTGATATCCTGGTAGGGAAGGTCACGCCGAAGGGCGAGACGGAACTGACGGCAGAGGAGCGTCTCCTGCGGGCCATCTTCGGGGAAAAGGCCCGGGAAGTGCGGGATACGTCGCTGCGCGTTCCTCATGGCGAGGCGGGGAAGATCGTCGACGTGAAGGTTTTCAATCGCGAAAACAACGATGAGCTGCCGCCGGGGGTCAATCACCTGGTTCGCGTTTACATCGCCCAGAAGCGTAAGATCTCCGTCGGGGATAAGATGTCCGGCCGCCACGGGAACAAGGGTGTCGTTTCCAAGATCATGCGGCAGGAGGACATGCCCTTTCTACCGGACGGAACGCCGGTGGATATCGTGTTGAACCCTTTGGGCGTTCCCTCGCGCATGAACATCGGTCAGATTTTGGAAACCCATTTAGGGATGGCCGTGCGGGAATTGGGGAATCAGATCAAGGCGGGAGATCCCACTGTTGAGCAGCGCCTTCGTGATATCGGCTATAATTTTGATGCTTACGGCATGCCGAAACCTGACGAGGCCGGCATTCATATTGCTACGCCGGTCTTTGACGGGGCAGGAGAAAATGAAGTCTTTGATACCATTAAGGCGGCGGGCCTGCCGGCGGACGGCAAGACGGTGCTCTACGACGGCCGAACGGGCGAACCTTTTGAGAATCGAGTCACCGTTGGTTGCGTGTACATGCTGAAACTCCATCATTTGGTGGATGACAAGATTCATGCCCGCTCTACGGGACCGTATTCTTTGGTTACGCAGCAGCCTTTAGGCGGCAAGGCGCAGTTCGGCGGGCAGCGCTTTGGTGAAATGGAAGTTTGGGCTCTGGAAGCTTACGGCGCGTCCTATACGCTGCAAGAGATTTTGACCGTGAAGTCAGACGATGTGGTGGGCCGCGTAAAGACTTACGAAGCTATCGTCAAGGGAGAAAATATTCCCGAGCCGGGGGTACCCGAGTCGTTCAAGGTTCTCATCAAAGAACTTCAGAGCATCGGCCTTGACATCAAAGTGTTGTCGGAGGATGCGCAGGAGATCGTCATTCAGGACGATGAGGAAGATGTTCATGAGACGGCGCGGGAGCTTGATTTCGACGTCAACGGAGTGGATCCAGCCCAGGCTGCGCCGGCCGATAAAGGAACCGTAGGGACGGATGATTACGACGAAGACGCGGCGGACGGTGAGAACGGCGGGGATGATATCATCGCCGATATGGACGTTTTGGAAGGCGACGAAGAGCATCAGGGCGACGATGGGGAAGTCGGTTCTGACGATGAAAATTCGGATGAATAAGAAGGGAGTGACGGCCCCTTGCTGGATGTAAATAATTTTGATTCCATGCGAATCGGGCTGGCTTCGCCCGATAAGATCCGCGAATGGTCTTATGGCGAGGTCAAAAAGCCGGAGACAATCAATTATCGGACTCTCAAGCCGGAAAAGGACGGCCTTTTCTGCGAGCGTATTTTCGGGCCGACCCGGGATTGGGAGTGCCACTGCGGCAAGTATAAGCGCATTCGATACAAGGGGATCATCTGCGATCGCTGCGGCGTTGAAGTGACGCGTTCCAAGGTGCGGCGGGAGCGCATGGGTCATATTGAACTGGCCGCGCCGGTGTCGCATATCTGGTATTTCAAGGGGATCCCGAGCCGCATGGGGCTGATTCTGGACATTTCTCCGCGCTCCTTGGAGAAAGTCCTGTATTTCGCATCTTATATTGTCTTGGATCCGGCGGATACGCCGCTGATGAAGAAACAGCTCTTGACGGAGAGCGAATATCACGAACATCGTGAAAAGTTTGGCGATTCCTTTCAAGTGGGGATGGGGGCGGAAGCCATCAAAACCCTTTTGGAAGAACTGGATCTGGAGAAAATGAATGAGGACTTGCGGCAGGAACTGCGGGAAGTCAGCGGACAGAAGAAAGTCCGCGCCATTCGCCGCCTGGAAGTAGTGGAGGCGTTCCGTAAATCCGGCAATGATCCCGCGTGGATGATCATGGATGTGGTGCCAGTGATCCCGCCGGAACTGCGCCCCATGGTGCAGCTTGACGGCGGCCGCTTCGCTACTTCCGACTTAAACGATCTCTACCGTCGTGTCATCAACCGCAATAATCGTTTGAAACGCTTGATCGATTTAGGTGCACCGGACATTATTGTCCGCAACGAAAAGCGGATGCTTCAGGAAGCGGTGGATGCCCTCATCGACAACGGCCGCCGTGGCCGCCCAGTTACGGGGCCAGGCAATCGTCCCCTGAAATCTTTGTCCGATATGCTCAAGGGGAAACAGGGCCGTTTCCGTCAAAATCTCTTAGGAAAGCGCGTGGATTATTCCGGCCGTTCGGTCATCGTTGTGGGGCCGGAACTGAAGCTTCATCAGTGCGGCCTCCCCAAGGAGATGGCGCTGGAACTCTTCAAGCCCTTTGTCATGAAGAAATTGGTCAACAACGGCGTCGTGGGCAACATCAAGGCGGCAAAGCGCATGGTGGAACGCGTAAAGCCGGAAGTGTGGGACGTTTTGGAGGAAGTTATCAAGGAACATCCGGTTCTTTTGAACCGGGCGCCGACCCTTCATCGCTTGGGCATTCAGGCCTTTGAACCGGTGTTGACGGAAGGACGCGCTTTGAAGCTCCATCCTTTGGCCTGCACTGCCTATAACGCGGACTTTGATGGGGATCAGATGGCGATTCATCTGCCGCTTTCCGCAGAAGCACAGGCCGAGGCCCGTATTTTGATGCTGGCGGCCAGCCATATCTTAGCGCCGAAAGACGGGCGTCCCATCATTGTGCCGACGCAGGATATGATTTTGGGTTCCTATTATTTGACCATTCTGCGTCCCGGCGCGAAAGGCGAAGGAAAATTTGTTACCGGTATTGAAGAAGGTCTTTTAGCGTATCAGCACCATGAATTGGATTTGCAGGCGGAGATTTCTACGCGCGTGGATGGTTACGGTACGGTCAAGACTTCGCTGGGCCGCATGATCTTCAACGAGATCCTGCCGCCGGAGATTCGCTACTTCCGTCAGGATAAGGAAACGGGCGAATGGTACTACGGGATTCGCATCGATAAGAAAGAGATGGGCCGTCTTGTGGCCAACTGCTTCAAACATTTCGGCGCGGGCAAGACGGCGGTGGTCATTGATAACGTGAAGAATCTCGGCTATCATTACGCCTGCCTTGCGGGCATGACCGTCGCCATTTCGGATGTTATCGTTCCGCCGGAGAAGCAGGAGATCATCGACGCTACGAAGGATATCGTCAATAAGATCGAAAAACAGTTCAGCCGCGGTTTGATCACCGAGAGCGAACGCTATAAAAAAGTCATTGACCTCTGGACGGAAGCCACAGATGATGTGGGTGACGCCATGATGAAAAACATGGACGCGTTTAACCCTATTTTCATGATGGCGGATTCCGGCGCCCGGGGCAACAAGCAGCAGATGCGTCAGTTAGCGGGGATGCGCGGCCTGATGGCCGATCCGTCGGGAAAGATCATCGATTTGCCGATTACGGCGAATTTCCGTGAAGGGCTGACAGTTTCCGACTACTTTATTTCTTCCCATGGCGCCCGCAAAGGGCTGGCGGATACGGCGCTCCGTACGGCGGACTCAGGGTATCTCACCCGCCGTCTGGTGGACGTGGCGCAGGATGTCATTGTCCGAGAGGAAGACTGCGACGTTGTGGGCATCAATCTCGTACGGGTCCGGGCCAAACTGGCGGATTCTTCTCTGGCGGCGGTGGAAATCCTGCGGGATATGCTTGTGGATCGGGTATTGGGAGAAGACGTGCTGGATCCGAAGACGGGAGAACTTCTCCTGCCTCGCGATATTGTTCTGACGGACGATGATCTGACCTTGATCGGGGAATCAAAGGTCAAAGAGATCGTCATTCGCGGTTCATTGGCTTCTTCCGAAGCGGTCATCAGCAATGCCATGATTTCCGAGACTGTGACCTTGGGGACCACGGTGGCTAAGACCCGGACGTCCCTGCGCAAGGGAATCATTCGGGAAATGGTGGGCAAGACCACCACGGATGCGGTTTTGTCCAACGATGGAGAAGAGGTCGTTCCCCCTGCGACGCTTCTTACTGAGTCCCTCATCGATGCGGCTCTGGCCAGCGACGCCAAAGAAATCAAGGTGCGCAATGGCAATGTCCGGGGAATTGAAGTAGAAGCCATCAAAGAGGGGAACAGTGTCATTGAGCCCTTAGCGGATCGCATTATCGGCCGCGTATTAGCGGAGGATATCATGGATCCGGCGACAGGGAAAAAGGTCGCGTCTCTGAACGATACGGTGGACGAGGAGCTGGCGGAAAAGATCTGCCGGGTGCGGGACAAAGTATCCATTCGCAGCGTTCTCACCTGCAAATCCCAGTATGGCGTCTGCGTTAAATGCTATGGGCGTGATCTGGCCAATGCTACGGAGGTCGATGTGGGCGAAGCGGTGGGCATCATCGCGGCGCAATCCATCGGCGAACCAGGTACACAGCTTACCATGCGCACCTTCCATTCCGGCGGCGTCGCTTCCAGCGACGATATTACCCAGGGTCTGCCGCGGGTTGAGGAACTTTTTGAGGCCCGTAAACCGAAACATCATGCCATCATCGCGGAGATCGAAGGCGTGGCGACGGTAGAGGACAACAAAGGAGTTCGCAAGGTCATCCTGACGCCGGAAGAAGGCGAGGCACGGGAATACGCGATACCTTACGGCGCCCGTTTAGTGGCCCGGGACGATATGACGCTGAAGCCAGGGGATAAGATCACCGAAGGCTCCATCAATCCCCACGATATTCTGCGGGTCTGCGGCCTGCGAGAGACGCAGCGCTATCTGGTCTACGAAGTCCAGAAGGTCTATAAGTCCCAAGGTGTGGAGATCAATGATAAGCACATTGAGGTCATGGTGCGTCAGATGCTCCATAAAGTGAAGATTGAAGAATCAGGAGATACGGATTTTCTGCCCGGTGAGTACGTTGATATCAACTCCTTTGAGGCGATTAACGCCCGGGTGATTGAGGCGGGGGGCGAACCGGCGGTGGCGAAACCGATTCTCTTGGGCATTACGAAAGCTTCGCTGGCCACGGATTCGTTCCTTTCGGCTGCATCTTTCCAGGAGACGACCCGCGTTCTTACCGACGCGGCCATTAAGGGGAAAGTCGATCCTTTGATTGGCCTCAAAGAGAATGTTATCATCGGCAAATTGATCCCTGCCGGAACCGGTATGAGCCGCTACCGCAACATTAACGTGGTGGATCCGGATGCTGCCGTGGCGGTGGCAAGTGAGGCACCGGCAGAGGAATCCGCGGAAGCGGTTGCCGCTGAGGAGACGGCGGAAGAGCCGATCACGGAATAAGAGTACGATAAAGCAGACGAAGAGCGGCTGACTCCGGTGAGACAGCCGCTCTTCGTGGTGTAAGGAAGCGATAAGAGGGATTGAGGAGGGAACAAGCCATGGGAAAACTGACATTAGAGAGAGCCAGAGAAATTTTGGCTAAACATACGACACAGCCGCATCTTTTTCTCCACGCCAAGGCTGTGAGTGCCGCGATGGGCGCGATGGCGGAATATTTCAGTGGAGATAAGGAGCATTGGGAGGCCATTGGGTATTTGCATGATGTGGATTATGAGAAGTATCCCCAGGAACATTGCCATCATGTACGGGAGCTGTTAATGCCGGAAGGCGTGGAGGAGGAAGATATAAAGACTATTATCGCCCATGGGTACGGGCTGGTAACGGAGGAAGTGGAACCGACGACGGATATCGCCAAAAGCCTGTTTGCGGTGGATGAGCTTACCGGCATCGTCCAGGCGTATGGGCGCATGCGCCCGGAAGGGTTGACAGGGATGGAGGTTAAAAGTCTGAAAAAGAAATTTAAGGATAAGAATTTTGCGGCGAAATGCAACCGAGAGGTGATCAAAAAAGGATTTGATATGCTGGGGCTGGACGGCAGTATCGTCATGGATCGCTGTATTGCGGGCATGCAAGCGCATAAGGAGGAGTTGGAACTTTGATGCCTACCGAAGCCTGTTCTCGCCGGCGTACTTTTTGGGCAAGGTTTACTTTTGGTGTGGTTTTCTTTATAATATAAAAGTAGCGTAATATGCGGAAATCAGGTGAAACTATGGGGCAGTTGATAGGGTATCAGGGGATTTTACCCGAAGTGGGCGCCGGAGTGTTCATCGCTGATGGGGCACGGGTTATTGGCAATGTAACCCTGCGCAAAGGGGCAAATGTCTGGTATAATACCGTCCTGCGCGGCGATATTGCTCCCATTGAAGTCGGGCAGTTTACGAACTTGCAGGACAATGTGACCGTACACGTCATGAGTCATGAGCCGACAATCATTGGCGATTATGTCACCGTGGGGCATGGTGCGATCATTCATTGTTCAAAGGTAGGCAATAATTGCCTCATTGGCATGGGGGCGATTCTCTTGGGTTACGCAGAGATTGGGGAGAATTGCGTGATCGGCGCGGGGACACTCCTCACGCAGCATAAGAAAATTCCCGCGAATTCCATGGTCTATGGAAATCCGGCCCGTATCGTCCGCACTTTGCGGGCCGATGAGATCGAGGCGGTTCATCAGTCGGCGTTGGATTATTACGATATTGCGCAAAAATATTTAAAAAATAACGAGTAGGAGAGGATATTTTTATGGAAAAGACACTGGTACTCATTAAACCGGATGCGTATAAAAAACATCACACAGGAGATATCATCAAGCGTTACGAGGATGAAGGGCTGACCATTCTGGCTATGCGCCTGATGAAGATGACGAAGGAGGTCGCTGCCAAGCATTACGAGGAGCATATCGGTCGTCCTTACTATGCGGAGTTAGAGAGTTTCATGACGTCCGGCCCCATTGTGGCCATGGTTTTAGCGGGGAAGGACGTCATCCGGAAGGTGCGCGACCTCAACGGAAAGACTGATCCTAAGGAAGCGGCGCCGGGGACGATCCGTCAGCTTTATGCCGCTAGCAAAGGCGAGAATGCGGTACACGCTTCCGACAGTCCGGAGAGTGCGGCGCGGGAGATCCATATTTTCTTCAACGAAACCGAAATTTTTGATTGAGGTGATGAAGCATGGGAGTTTACACGAAGACGGGAGATAAAGGGCAGACCAGCCTCTACACGGGCGAGCGGGTCGATAAGGATTCGCTGCGGGTGGAGACTTACGGCACCATCGACGAGATGAATTCGGCGCTGGGCATGGCCCGGGCCTTTTGTGAGAACGAGGAAGTTAAGACACTTCTCTACATGCTGCAAAAGGATGTGTCACTTTTTATGGCTGATTTGGCCAGCCTCGGGCAGCCGCCGCACATCACGGAGATGAACGTCTCGGAGATGGAGCAGGAGATGGATCGCATCGAGGGTATTGTCGGGCCGTTACGGAAATTCTTAGTACCGGGAGATACGAAGGGCGGGGCCATGTTGGATCTGGCCCGAACCATGGCGCGCCGGGCGGAGCGCCAGATGCTGCGCCTGGCACGGGAAGAAGAAGTTCACGAGACGGATCGGCTGTACATCAACCGTTTATCGGATTACTGCTTTATGCTCATGCGGTTGGAGGAACATCCGTCGGAATGAAGGACGAAAGGCCATGAAACCTTGAAGGTTCATGGCCTTTTGCGCGTACTGACATGAATTCTGTATACTTCGTTTTCCCGGGCAGGAAAAAGATGTTCGGCTTCGAATATGCGAATACAGAAAGAATATTACTTGGTAAAGGGGATTATAATAATGGCAATGAGTATGGCGGCTTCCCATGCCACCGGTCGGGAGCTGAATGACGCAATCTTTGGCGCGAGTGCGGCGGCGAAAGCGGCGGCAGCAAAAGTGGGGGCAGATAAGGTCATCAATGCCACCATCGGCGCGATTATGGACGACGAAGAAAGATTGGCCTGTATTCCGACGATGGAGAAGGTCTACCGGGCGCTCCCCATGAGCGACATCATCGCTTATGCGCCCATTGATGGTCTGCCGGATTACCTAAACGCGGTGATCGATCTGACTTTCGCGGCCCAAAAGCCCGAGGGCTACACGGCGGCGGTGGCTACCGCCGGAGGAACGGGAGCGGTGCACCACGCCATCGCCAACTATTCGGAGATCGGCGATCAGGTGCTGACATCGGATTGGTTTTGGGGGCCGTACAATGTCCTCTGTCAAGATCAGGGCCGTCAATTAGCTACCTATTCACTCTTTGACGAGGCGCAGCAGTTCAATCGACAGGCTTTTGCCGCTAAGGTAGAAGAGCTTTTGAAAAAACAGTCCTCCCTGCTTATCGTTCTTAATACCCCGGCGCACAATCCCACCGGTTACAGCTTTTCTGAGGCGGATTGGGCCGAGGTATTGGAGATATGTAAGAACGAGATCAAGAAAGGCGACAAGAAGATCAGTCTCTTGGTAGACATCGCCTACATTGACTACGCGGGGGAAAAGAATGAAGCCCGCCGCTTCATGAAGCAGTTCTCTCATCTGCCGGCTAATCTCTTCGTCATGTTTGCCTTCAGCATGTCGAAGGGCTACACGATGTATGGGCAGCGCACTGGCGCTATCGTGGGTTTTTCTTCTGACAAGGCGGTTATTGAGGAATTTAGGACGGTTAGCGCTTTTTCCGGCCGGGCAACGTGGTCGAATATCAATCGCGGGGCCATGACGGCCCTTGCGGTGATCCAGAAAGATGCGGCGCTCAAGGCGGCCTTTGAGGCGGAGCGGGAGGCGCTTTATCAAATGATTCGCCAGCGGGGCGCCATTTTCATGGAGGAGGCGAAGGCCTGCGCCCTGAACGCGCTGCCCTATAAGGCAGGCTTCTTCCTTTCCATTCCCGCTGCCAATCCGGCGGCGGTCTGCGAGCGGCTGCATGAGGACTTCATCTTCCCGGTTCCCTTGAAGAAAGGCGTGCGGGTGGCGGTCTGCGCCGTGCCCGCCAAAAAGATGAGAGGTATGGCGGCCAAGATCAAAAGAGCCTGGGACGCAGTGCAGTAAAATTCTTGACAGCAGAATATTTTGATGGCATCTCGTGGGGGGTGCCGTCTTTTTTTACCTCATGTAGATGCCTTTGCCGGCGAAAGTATGGGGCGGCGGGAGAACACGGCGGTTTGGCGAAATTTCGGAATAGGTTAGGGATAGTTTCAGGCGAGGAGGCAAGAGGCTCATGAAGGAAGAAAACGAGTGGAACAGCATAACGAAGCGGCGATTGCTGCGGTTCGTGGAATTAAATTACGACGACATCGCCGCCGGCGGCGCGGCGGATCG
>CAJPQU010000052.1 GCA_905372875.1 uncultured Schwartzia sp.
ATTCTCCCGCCGTAAAAAAACGAAAAGCCGTCATACCAACGATCGGACCGCCGCCCGATCTTCCTCCCTTCCCCCACGCGCATCGCGTCAGAAGCTATATCATGCCAATGACAATAAACATTCCACAAGCTTTGGCTATTTTCCTGCTCCGTCTTTCTCTATGTTTCGAGCAAAAATGTAGAGGACAATATGTCCTCGCAATATTCCCGACTCTTGCACCTGCCCTGAAATATGTTCCACGATCACAAAACGGTCCTGCTGTTCTAAAAGGCGAATAAAATCTAACAACTGAAAATAATCTCCTTCCACCGTCATCTCAATTCGCTGTCGGCAAAATCCTTCTTTCTGTTCCGAAATGCCGGGAGTAAGCCCAATGACCTTCACCTTAGACCGCAGCATATAGCCTTGAAGATCGCTGAGGAAATCGCCGGTTCGCAATTCATCCGGCAAGAGGCGACGGCTCCATTCCGTGTGTTTCTTTAGTGCTTCTTCTGCAGCACTATCATTGCCGTGCCGCTGCGAAAACGTTTCCAACCGTGCCAAATCCTGCTGCCGTAAAAACAGTGTCTGACGCTTCTCCTCTAAATCTGTCTGCTGCTCTACATACACCGTCTGATAAAAAAGAACGGTCAAAGCCGTCAGTACCACTAAAAAAACGACCAAGGACGCGGCGGCCTTATCTCGGCCAATATGGGACAGCACGCGCATCCTCCCCTTCTAAAATTTCAAGCGAAGCGAAAAAGTAATGCCCTGGGGCTCTCCTTTTTCAAAACGCTCTAACCGCGGGCTCTCCCGAAAAAACACCCGATTTCCCTCCAAAAGGTCCAAAAACTCCACCAGGCTTTCATAGCTTATGGCAACTCCCTGGCAGTATAAGGCCTGATCCTCTTTCATTTCCATGGAGGTAAGATATACATCGGGAACGTTCAAAACCCCCAAAGTATAAAAAATATAACTCCATGAGGTCCTCTCCCTCGACAGCCGTGCCAACACACTGTCCCGCTGCGCATTTTCCTCTTGCAGCGCCTGCCATTTTTCCATCTGCGCCCATTCCGCTCCCTTAGTCTCCCATATGAGGTTAACCTCCGCTAAACGTTCCTCTATCCGCTGAATGCGCCAGCCGTTCAGCAAATAGAGAAAAAGAACCGCCGCCAGCCAAAAGCTCAGCACGCCTTTTCCTATTTTCTGCCAGTCCCAATGGGAAGTTCGCCTATGTTCCGGCAGGAAATGCACCGCATCCGGCATTAGGCGTAAAGCGCTAAGAGCCGCGTAAAGAGAAGCGATCTGTCCCTCATTCCAAAGACTTTCCGCCGCCGACGGCAAGAGAAGAAATCCTTCGCCACGCAAAACGACCTTATCTTTCCCCAAAGTAAAGGGAATCTCCTCCGGGAGCAGTGTCAGCGCGGAAAGTTTCATATCCAAAGCCTCAAACCGTGCTGCCAGTTCCGGGCCGTGTTCCTCGTCCACGGCCGCAATCTTTACGGTTCCGTCGGGCTCTGGGCAGTATCCGGCCCCGAATCTACCATCAGGATAAGGACAGTTAAGCGCCAAATCCCACTGCACCGCTGCTGAAAGCTCTTTTGCCGGCAGCACGGGGAAAGACTTCACATACCAGAAGCATTCTTCCTTTGCATAGGTGACACCCACCGTATACTGCGTCAGGCCATACGTCTGACAAACAGAGCGAACGCTTTCTGCCAGCTGCATCAGTACCGGCGCCGGATCGACCGGATTCAAATATGTCTTTCGTATCGCCCAACGGATTCGGCAACCCTCATCTCCGTCCTCAATCTCTGTAACGTATACTTCTCCTCCCACAGCGTATACGCCGGTCCCGCGATCAGAACGTCCTTTCCCCCTTTTTCTCATCATTCAATGCTCCCAGTGTTCAATGATAAAATGGCCATTCCGCTTGACAAGATGCGCCACAGCCCGGCTTCGCCCGTCGCTTTTCTCGCTGACGGCGAGCAGGATGATGTGATCGGCCTTCTGTTTGGCATATACGGTGCAGGCGATTTTTTCCGTCGAATTTTGCAGTTGGAGTATCTCCACCGCTTCTCCTGACGCCCTTTGAATTTTGTCCCACGCCGCCGGATCTCTATCAATGAAATCAGCCACGGCCAAGATCCCATTTTGTGCTTCCATCTGTAACGGCACGGCATTTAAAAAGCGTCGCGTCGTTTCAAATTCCTTCTCGTTGATCGTGAACGCTGCCACGCCGAAAAAAGAAACAACGCTCAAAATCAGCAACCCCACGAAAGAAATAAATCCGCGCTCCTGCCCTGCCCTCCTCACGGCTTCTCTCCTTGACGCGGCAAAGTTACGGCAGAGTCCAGCCCATAGGTATGAGAGGTCAGCTGATTGCGTGCCATGATGTGAAAAAGAACG
This sequence comes from uncultured Schwartzia sp., assembly GCA_905372875.1. GTDB lineage: Bacteria > Bacillota > Negativicutes > Selenomonadales > Selenomonadaceae > CAJPQU01. The sequence continues at coordinate 2,389 of CAJPQU010000052.1, forward strand.
GTGCGCGCTCCTTCTTTTCGGTAACTGAACTCTGTGATGAGGATATCCCCCAAGTTGCTGCCCCCAGTCACCGGCTGTTCATTGCGCATGAGGCGCGGCCTTGCCTCCGACGACAGGTGATATTCCACCCACTTGGCCGGCCCCGCAGCGTCCCGGCAGTAAATTTTCAATTCGCCCGCTTCCTCCTTCACTGTCACGGCATAAAGAAGGTCATGGCGAATATGCTCCATGGAAAACTGTACCTGCCGGGCCAGTTCCCAGTCGCTGATCATATAGACATAGGTTTTGACGCCCATAAAGAAGAGAACCCCTAACGAAACCAAAAGAAGGGAAGCCAAGGGCAATGCAGCCATAAGCTCTAACAACCCATAACCATGTTCGCCGGTCAATCCTCCCCGCCAGTGCCTAATCATCGCAGCGCACCAGCTTTCTATAACTCTGTTCCAGCCTTTTCCCTTGTTCTTCCCAGGCTACGGTCACTTCAACGGATCGTAGTCTCGATCCGTAAGGACTGTCCGTAATCCGGGACGTGAGATAAAACTGCCGATGGTTGCGCTCCACAGGACTCGCGCCATCCTCCAACCACGGCACTTCACCGACACTTCGCAGCCACGTCGCCGGGCGAGCCTCGATCAGCGCAATCTGCTTTTGCGCCAAGAACGAGGCCGTGACAGCCCCCTCGCAATACAAGCGCTGCCGATTCAAAAAAAGATAAGAATAGCAGACAAGGGCGAGGGCCGTGACGATCATTCCCAAAATTAGCGTCTCCAAGAGAAAAAATCCTGCTTCCTGTTTTTTCATGCTCCGCCTCACTCCGGGGGAAAACGCGACACCCGCACCCGTCCGGCAATATCAACAATGACATATCGCTTGGTCGTCCCGCGCTGCAAACAAAAGGAAATCGGGTTCGCTTCGCCGCTCGAAGAAAAGGTTAATTGGGAACGGCTGGCGGAAAGAACAATCCCATCGGCCAACATGTGGCGACGGGATATCTTAGTGCCGCGCCGCAGATAATACTCACGCCTCTCAAAGCCGAATACCGGCGTACTCTCCTTCGGCACCGACAAAAATTCTCGATGCTGAGGCTGAAACGTTCCGGTGACTTCCCGATAATAGCGGACCTCTGACGCCAAGCGAGCCGCCTCGTATTCCAACTGCCACAGGCTTCCCCACCGGGCAAAGAACGGAACGGCGAGGGCCGCCAGCGTTCCCAGGATCCCCACAGTGAGGACGACCTCCAAAAGGCCGAAACCGTGTTCTTTCATAAAAAGCTCCTATACCACGCCATGATCGCGTCTCCGGCCCAAAAGACAAGCAGCGCACTTCCCGCTAAGAAAGGACCGAAGGGCAGCGTATCCCTTAAGTTTTTGCGCCGTACGCCCAAGAACCATAACGCCGCGAAACCGCCGATCCAAAAAGCGAAGAGGAGAGTCAAGAGAATCTCCTCCCAAGAGAACCAACAGCCCAAGGCCGCCATAAACTTTACGTCCCCGGCTCCCACGCCGCCCCTTGAGATCCATCGCAGCAAAAGCAGTATCCCACTCCCCAAAAACACGCCGAGCAACATCTCCGTCCCCGGCCATGGCGATAGGAGCACCTCGCAGCCCAGCCCCATCGCCGCCATCGCCAGCAGCAGACGATCAAAAATATAGCCATAGCGCCCGTCGATGAGGGCGATGAGCAGTAAAAAAATACCTAAGAGAACGCCCCGCAGCGTCCACGGAGAAAAAGCCCCCCGTTGATAAAGGAAAACACTCCAGAGCAGCCAGAGGGGCAGGAAAGCCTTTTGCTGCCGGGCGATGAGTTGCCAAGTGAGCCGCATTCCCCATGCCTCCACAACTCAAGTATGGCCAAATTCAGTAATAGCATGCCCTTGGCAAAGGGCCTGAGTGTGATCCGAAGCAATGGTATAGGCAGTTGCCGTAATATTTTCCTTATTCCCATTGCGCAGCAGACATTCTCCCTTCGGCGGATGCAGATTGTCTATATCCACCACATACTCCCGCAGATCCGTCGTAAGATTGGCGGGATAACTGCCCTTTTCCGACTGATATAAAAGGATGGCGGAATTTAATACCCGTAGATCGGACTGCACCTTCGCCGTATTGGCCAACACGAGAGAATTATTGAAGCGCGGGATGGCGATCGTAGCCAAAACACCGACGATTGCCATCACGATGAGAATTTCCAATAATGTAAATCCGCGCTGATCGTTTTTTGTACACCCCATCCCATAAAACGCTCCCTTCGAAAATCAAAATCCTGTGTAGGCTGTCATTGCATCTAGGACCGGCATGGCCACGGCAAAAATGACGAAGCCCACGAGGCAACCCATGAAAAGGATCATCGCCGGTTCCAGCAAGGCCCGCAGCCGTTCCGACAGCGTGTCCACCTCTCCCCGGCAAAAATCCGCCATTTTTTCCAAAATCATCTCCAATTCGCCGGTCAGTTCCCCAGTAGCCAGCAAATTCATCATCACCGCCGGGAAAATTTCTCTTTGCCCTAAAGAAGCGGCTAACGTTCCGCCCTTTTGGATATCGCTGCGCAGGCGCAGAAAGAGCTGCTGTAAATAAGCGTTCCCCGTCGTTTCATGAAGGATCAAAAGCGCTTGATCCATGCGGATCCCGCTGGATAACAAAAGAGCTAACGTGCGGGAAAACCGCAGTAATTCACTGTATACCAAGAGTTTTCCGAGGAGGGGAATCCGCAGCAGCCAACCGTCGATCTGCCAACGATAGCGCTGATTTCTATAAATACTCCCTGCCCCTAACGCCAAAATCCCCATCCCTACAAGAAGCCCATACCCATAGTCGTGCAAAAATGCCTGCAGCCCAAGGAGCAGCCGAGTGGGGAGAGGAAGTTCTGCATGGAGAGACAAGAACAACGCGGCGAAGGTCGGCAGAATGAATCGCAGCAAAAAGAGCAGCACCAAAAGAGTAACCGTCAGGAGAATCATCGGATAGATCATGAGGGTGACGAGTTTTTCCCGGGCTTTATACGCGGCTTCCAAGTAACCGGCTAATTCTTCCAGCACCGCATCTAAATTGCCACTTACCTCCCCCACATGAATGAGGCGAACCACTAACAGTGGGAATACCGACGGATACTTGCTCAGAGAAGCGGAAAAGGACTGCCCCTCCTGCACCCGCCGCGATAAATTTTCCACCATCCCCTGATAAAAACCGTTCCGTTCTTCCCGGGCCAATACCTGTAGACATTCGCTGATGGGAAGGCCCGCCTTCACCATCACCGCGCACTGACGGCAGAACATCATCACATATTGGCGGTGAAACTGCCGTCGAAGCCAATGTAGAGGAAGCGGCAGCGAAAAAGATCGCTTCATCTCCACGACATAAAGGCCCTGCCCGGCGACCAATTCCGCCGCCTGCCGCTGCGACGCTGCCTGTATGACGCCGGAAGCGGAATGGCCCTGACCGTCATAGGCTTTATATGAGTAAGCTGCCAATCCGCCTTCTCCCCTGCCTAAACTTTCCACTATGCCAAATACCCATCGGCCACCTCCGAGGTGATCTTGCCTGCGGCGCGGAGTATCTCAATGGATCGGTTCATGGTTTGCATCCCCAGTACACCGCCCGCCATGATATGAGTCGGAAGCTGCTGCGCCTTTCCCTGTCGAATGAGATTGCGCACCGCCGGAGAAGCCGTCAGCACCTCCGAGGCCGCCACCCGACCCCCATCCGCTGCGGGCAAAAGCTGCTGGGTGACGACAGCACAGAGGACAATGGCCAACTGAGCGCGAACCTGCCCCTGCTGTTCGGCGGGAAAGAAGCTCTCCAACCGCAGCACCGTATCCACCGCCGACTGGGTGTGCAGGCTCGCCAAGACCAAATGGCCCGTCTCCGCCGCGTTCAGCGCCGTAGCGATGGTATCGGCGTCCCGTAATTCTCCCACCAAAAGGATATCGGGATCGTCGCGCAGAGAATTTCTCAGCGCAGCGGCAAAGGAAGCAAAATGCGTTCCCAACTCCCGCTGACTGATTAGGCTCTTATCCGAAGGGTGTACATATTCAATGGGATCTTCCAATGTGATGATATGTTTTGCACTGCGCCGATTAACCTCTCCTAAAAAAGCCGCTAATGTCGTCGTTTTGCCCGCGCCCGTCCGCCCGGTGACCAAAATCAACCCATGGCGGCACTTCACCAACTCCCGAAAAACTGCCGGACTGCCCAAATCATCCAAAGACGGTATCGCCGTAGGAATCAGCCGCAGCGTCATGGCCAGCCCGCCGATCTGCCGAAATACATGGACACGAAATCGTTGCTGCCCCCAATGCCACGCCAAATCAATCTCACCGTTGCGGTGAAACGCCGCCCGTTGCTCATCGGAAAACATGGTTTCCAAAAGCGGCGCGATAAACTCTGCCGTGATCGCTTCTTCTGCCCTACGGCGCAAACGGCCGTCAAGGCGAAAAAAAGCCGGGGCCCCCACCGACAAGTGAATATCCGACGCCCGCAAGGCCATCGCGTTTTCTATGAGGCCCTGCCATCTTTCCCTATCCTCCATCGCCGTAAAGCCCCCGCTTGATCTCTTCCAATGTCGTCTGCCCCGCCAAAGCCTTTTGAATCCCATCCCGGCGAAGAGACACCATGCCCTCGCGAATAGCCGTCTCTTCTATGACACGCAGCTTTTCTCCCGCAGTCACCGCTGCCTGAATGGTCTCCGAAAAGGGCAGCAATTCATGAATGGCCAGCCGCCCCTGATATCCGGTCCCACGGCATTTCTCACAGCCCCGCGCCCGAAAAGCCATCTGTCCCGGACGATACTCTTCCCCCAAGAAAACGGCTTCCCGCGACTTGGGCACAATCTCATATTCCTCGCAGCAGACCGGACACAGCCGCCGCACCAAGCGCTGGGCGCAGATCCCCAAGAGCGCTGCTCCTAAGAAATACGGCTTAATCCCCATATCCAAGAGGCGAAAAACCGCCCCGGCCGCCCGTCCCGTGTGCAGAGTAGTGAATAAAAGACGTCCCGTCAGAGCCGCTCGGACGGCGATCTCCGCCGTTTCCTCATCCCGGATCTCCCCCACCATGCAAATATCTGGATCTTGGCGCAAAAGGGACCGAAGTCCGGCGGCAAAGGTGAGCCCCGCCTTGGTGTTCACCTGCACCTGATTGACCCCCGGCAAATAATATTCCACGGGATCTTCAATGGTAACGATATTTTTCTCCGGTACATTCAACAAATGAAGGGCCGCGTAAAGAGACGTCGTCTTGCCGGAATTGACGGGGCCAACGTGCAGGATAAGCCCGTAAGGCGCATGGCACCAACGCTGAAAGAGCGACAAATTTTCCGGGGAAAGATCTAACTCCTCCGTTCTCCGCAGGCGCAAGCCGCCGCCCAAAAGGCGCAGAACGATCTTCTCCCCCTCCATGACTGGCATCGTAGACACACGGACATCCACCGTCGTTTTCTGGTGTCGATAGGTGATCCGCCCATCCTGCGGCAGGTTGTGGATCGTCGTATCTAAATGTGCCATCACCTTAATGCGAGCCAGCAAAACATCCTTCAACTCCATCGGCACAGGGGGCGGCATCTCAGACAAGACCCCGTCGATCCGTAACCGTATCCGAACATGATCCGCTATCGGCTCGATATGGATATCACTGGCCCCGAGCACCAACGCCGTCTGGATAACATGATCCACCAAGGTCACGATGGGAGCGGCGGAGACATTCGGCGCTTCGCGGCTGATATTGCCGCTTTGCCGAGCGCCTAAGAGGCTCTGAGCCACCAATTTTTGCAAATGGTTTTGCGTATCTGGCTGAAGAGAGATCATTGCTGTCTGTCCCTCCTCTCCCTCATGGCAAAGACGCCGACAACGCCCGTCCCATGGCCTCTCGATCCGCCTCTTGGCCCGTCCAGAGACGAAAAGCGGCTGCGCCCTGCCCGATCAGCATAGGAATTCCGTTTAACGTCTCATGGCCGTTGGCTTCGCCCTCCCGCAAAAAACGCGTCTTCGTCGGCGTATAGATGATGTCGTAAAGGAAAGCGTGTGCCTTGAGCGCGTGCCAATCCACCGGCGGCATCACCTCCGTATGTGGGGCCATCCCCAAAGGCGTGGCATTGACCACCAAATCCACCTCGGCCAGCCGCTCCCGAAAGAGCGCCGCCGTCCACGAAACCGCCATCACGTTCCCGGCAAAAGAAAAATCCCGAAGGAGTTCCCGCGTTTTTTCCACGTTACGAACTCCCAGCAGGATCTTTTCTACCCCTTCTTTTACCAGTGCCCAAAGAAGCGCGCGGGCTGCGCCACCCGCCCCCAAGAGAACGGCGTTTTTCCCGGCAAAAGTTCTTCCGACGCCACGCAGACCTTCCAAAAAACCTGCCGCATCCGTATTGTAGCCGATGAGCCGTCCCTCTTCCTGTACCACCGTATTCACGGCCCCGATCCTTCGGGCATCCTCATGAATCTCATCCAAAAGAGGCATGACGGCCGTCTTGTGGGGAATGGTGACATTAAATCCCCGAAAGGAAGAGTTTCGCAGTTCCGACACCGTTGCCGCCAATTTCTCCGGCAATACTTCCATGGCCGTATAACGGTACGGCAACCCCGCAGCCTCTATTGCCGCCTGCTGCATGGCCGGCGACAGCGAGTGCCCCACAGGATAGCCGATGATCCCTAATTGCTGTACGATCGCTGCGGCCAAGCCCTTCCCTCCTTGTCATCCGGGTTTAAGAAATTGTCACCTTTTTCAGAGAAAAAATTTAATACGTTTTTCATTATAACATGAAATGGCTATTATGGGAAATGTATACCTCTTCTTTAACCAGACAGAATCTTTCCTTCAGTTCCATCTACGGCTCTACAATATGCCGTCATCTCAACGTAGAAGGTCTGCACCGCAGACGACGAACGGCATTTTTTTGTAAAGGAACAGTCCACGAAAGTGTGGCAGTTGAAAATTGCTCCACCTTCTCTTTTCGTCCAGCAATGATAACTTTCATCCAAATTAAGAAAATTTTGGACGATTTTTCTTTCTGTCAGCACGAACATAAAACGTGCTTCTGCCAACCCCCTTTCTGATGATATAGCCTTCCTCGGTAAGTTTTTTTAATGCCGCCAAGGCAGAAGACCTTCCTATGCTCGGACAGTGAGCCACAACATCTGCTCCTGTGAATTTGCCGATTTTTTCTTCGGTATATTTTTTCACAATATCATATGCCGTGCTGTTATCACCGCTTTCGTTTATCAACCCGACTCGCTCTTCAAATTCTATATAACAGGCCAGAATGACCTGCAACATATATCTGATGAATGGCGTCGGATCGTTTTTCTCTTCATGCCATCCGGCATCAGCTTCTTTGAGCGTATCGTAATAGCGATCCTTAGTTTGCTCTATCTGCTTTTCAATACTGATATATTTCCCTACACGATATCCGTTCTTATACAAAAGAAGCAATGTGAGCAGTCGGCTCATTCTTCCATTACCGTCATTAAACGGATGAATACAAAGGAAATCACAGATAAATGTTGGTATCAGAATCAATGCATCTATCTTCTCATTGGCGACAGCCTGCTCATAAGTGTTGCAAAGGCTTTCCACAGCATCCGGTGTTTCATAAGGAGCAATCGGCGTAAATCTGGTAACTGCAGTTCCATCGGTCTTTGTTTCATTGATGTAATTCTGAACATGTTTAAAATGTCCACCGTATGACAATCCTGCTCTCTTCAAAAGCTCCCGATAAAGCTGAAGGATGTAAGCAGGACGGATCGGAATATACGCGTTACTCTCATGAATGATATTCAGCACATCCCGATACCCCATGATTTCATCTTCATCGCGATTCCTGGGCGTTATTTTTTCTGCAAAAAGCTGCTTTATACGAGTGCTTGTTGTAACAATGCCTTCGATTTTATTAGAAGCTTCCGTACTCTGTATCTTCGCCAACTCAACCAGACGATTCAACTCTACAGGCTTCTGCCGAATGAATAAATCCTGTCTCCCTTTACACTCGTGTATCTTTGCGACCAGGTTCACTATATCTGTATCCCAAGCTTGATCTGCAAGTCGGCGATAGTCAAACGATCTCATAAAAATTCCTTTCGTCCATCATCCTTCTCGTCCAATTATATAAGATTTTGGATGAAAAAACAATCCATTGGACGAAAAACCGTAATCCGCAAAAGAAAACCACGGGTAAACGACGCTTTTCTGCTTACCTAAATCACTGTATTTTCGGCATGATCAGGCTTACCGTTTCAACATGGGAAGTCATGGGGAACATGTCTACCGGCTGGGCTTCTATTGTCTGATAGCCAAGTCTGTCTAAAATTGCCAAATCGCGCCCTAACGAGGCCGGATTGCAGGAGACGTAGACAATGCGTTGAGGGTACATGGCGATGATGGAGTGGAGGACAGGGGGCGTGCATCCGGCGCGTGGGGGATCGACGACTACGACGTCGGGGCGAATGCCGTCCCGGTAAAGCCGGGGCATGACGTCGGTGGCGTCACCGACGAGAAATTCAGCGTTTTTCACGTGGTTGTCGCGGGCGTTCTTCTGGGCGTCGCGGATGGCTGGAGCCACGATCTCGATGCCGATGGCCCGACGCGCCCGCTGTGCCAAAAACGACGTGATGGTGCCGGTACCGCAGTAAACGTCAAGAACGGTTTCCCGTCCTGTGAGCGCAGCGTAGTCTAACGTCTGTCGATAGAGGACTTCCGCTTGTGTGGTATTGACCTGAAAGAAGGAGCGCGGCGAAATATGAAAATGCAGCCGTCCGATACTGTCCTGAATCGTAGTTTTTCCCCACAGGAGTCTGGTCTCCCGTCCCAAGACGACATTGTTGCGATAGGTCTGGATATTTTGCTGCACACTGACAAGATGCGGCAATTTTTGCCGCAAAAAGTGAACAATTTCTTTGCTTCGTCGCAGTTCCGGCACGGCAGTGACAAGAACAGCCATGATCTCGCCGTTTTTCCCTACCCTCCCCATGATGTGCCGCAGTACGCCGGTATGCCGGTCTTCATGGTACACCGGGATCCCAAATTTCTTTACGGCTTCCCGCATAGCGTTTGCCAGATCGTTATTCCCTGACCGCTGAATACAGCAGTCTTCCGTGTTTATGATGACGTGACTGCCGCCGGCATAGCAGCCAATGACGATGTTCCCTCCTGCCAACCCCACGGGAAACTGCATTTTATTTCGGTAATTCCAAGGGTTTTCCATCCCCTTAACGGGATGTACAGGAATATCTTTCAGGCCGCCGATCCGCTCGATTGCGTCAATGACCTGCCGGCGTTTGACCTCCAGCTGTGCTGAATAGGAAAGGTGCTGAAGCTGGCAGCCACCGCACATTTCATAAATGGGACAGCGCGGCACGACGCGGTCAGGACTGTCCGTCAAACGTTTTACCACTGCGCCAATGGCATATCTCTTCTTCACAACGCCGATTTTGAGCCGCACCCGTTCTCCCGGCAGCGCTCCCGGAACAAAGACGGTAAAGCCGTCAATTCGACCGACGCCTTCGGCGTTATTGCCAAGGCGTTCGACCTCTATTTCATATATCTCGTCCCCGTAAACAGGTGCTTCTCGTCCCACGATTGTCTTCCCTCGTTCCCCTTATTAGCGCCGATAAAAATACCCGACGCTTCTTTAAACGTCGGGTCCTGATCGTTTACACAAAATCCACTTTTGCCAAAAGCTCTGCCGGGTGCGCCAGCAACACCTGCGCCCCGCTTGCCAAAAGCTCCGCTTTGTCCCGAAAGCCCCACAATACGCCGACGGGCAAAGCGCCCGCCCGAACTGCTGTCTGCATATCCACGGAAGTATCGCCCAAATAAGCAGTCTCTTTAGGCGATACGCCCAATTTTTCCAGCACATAAAAAAGATTCGCTGGATCCGGTTTTCGCGGCACCCCCGATCGATCTCCAACATAGGCGGTAAAAATATTCGAAGGAAACAGCGTCCCTATCACCGTCTCGGCCGCCGAC
>CAJPQU010000053.1 GCA_905372875.1 uncultured Schwartzia sp.
CTCTCCCTGCGCGGGGCATCTTTTTTTGTCGCTCTCTGGCCTGCCGCTGCCGTCGTTTTCTTGCTGGTTGGCGGCGGGTTATGGCTCATTCGTCTGAAAGTGGATCCAGAACTTCATTTTCGCCGGTTGCCCTTTGATCGCCTCGTCTTATTATTTGCCGCTATCTCTGGCTTGTCTGTATTCGTTTCGCCAGATCGGGCGTTTAGCTTTTATAATTATTATAATCTTGTAGGAATATATTTGTTGGCTTATTTTTTGACGGGGCAGTTAGTACGAGAGGAGGAACAGCTCCGTCGGATTATGGAGGCACTGGCGATAGGGGCTGGCATCGTTGTAATTTATGGATTTTATCAGTGCATTGTTGGCATCGATACCAGCCAGATGAAGTGGGTGGACGGAGAAGCTTTTCCTGACCTGAGAAAGCGTATCTTTTCTACTTGGGAAAATCCCAATATCTTAGCGGGATATCTTAGTGAAGCGATATGTTTTACCTTCGCTTTTTTTATGGCGGGCAAAGAGCGGCTGGAACGGATTCTATTGGGCGCCGGTCTGTTGGCACTCGTCGGCTGTCTGCTGATGACTTACGCTAGAGGGGCTTTCTTATCCATTGCCGCGGTGATTGGTGTTTATGGCATTCTTCGCGATTGGCGCGTCCTGATCGCCTGTGTTGGTGTAGGGACATTGGCTTTGGCTATCGAGCCGCTTTTGGCGGATCGATTGCTCTCGGCGTTCTCGGCGGCGGATACCTCGGCAGAAATGCGCCTCGCCCTTTGGGAAAGTACTTTGGAGATGATTTTTGATCATCCGGTAATGGGGATCGGCTGGGGGGCTTATTGGATGGTTTATCCCCAGTATGATTTCTACATCAACGATACAGCGGTAAAAATCGTCCACGCACATAATATGTACCTGCATTTTGCGGCAGAGATAGGCGTCTTTGGAGCGATAGCTTACTTCTGGACGTTTTTCGGTACCATGCGATTAGCACTGAAAAAGCGGGAGGGGACAGCATTTCTTCAAACCTTCCGCACCGGCGCGGGATTGGCTCTTTTATCTGTAGCATTAGGCGGATTAACAGATGATGTGGTATTTAATATCCCTACCTCCATTCTCCTCTGGATGCTTTTGGCCTTGACGGCAGCCAGCGCCACCATGCGGTCGAAAACTGATGGGACTATAGACATAGGTGAGAGCGAAGCCGGGGAAGGCATGGTTTGAGGAAAGGCATCTTGAAGTTCTGTTAATGTTATTTTATAGAAACAAGATATAGTATTTAAAATAAAATATTGTGCAACACGCCCCTAAATGTGGAATGATTTTTAATTCATTTTTTTCGACAATTCATTCGCAAATTGTCGAAAAACACGAAGAAGAATTGCCCTATCGTCTTGACGGTGGGGGGGCTAAATGATATACTCATTATGGAAATAAGTTGACGCGGAATTGTTGTAACATCCTGTTCTGACGTGGGAATTTGGCTGATGCGAGCGGCCTTTTCCCAAGCAGTGAAGGGACTGTCAGCATTGCACGTCAAAATACGGGCTGCCGTGTGTGGCCTACAATTAAGGAGGTTTTTTAATGATTGACATTACCGATCGCGTGCGCAACAAAGAGTTACGGTCGAGGATCGTCACGGCGGAAGAGGCTGCGGCGTTCATTAAGCCGGGCATGAGCATCGGTACCAGCGGGTTTACGCCGTCAGGTTATCCGAAAGCGGTCCCTCTTGCGCTTGCCGAGCGCATGAAGAAGGAACCGTTCAAGATCAATCTTTGGACGGGTGCTTCGGTTGGTCCGGAACTGGACGGAGCTTTGGCAGATGCCCATGGTATCGCTTTTCGTATGCCGTATCAGACCGATAAGTCGGTGCGCAACGGGATCAACAGTGGTGAGATCGATTATTGCGACCTTCATCTGAGCGCATCGGCGCAGATGGCACGCTACGGTTATATGCAGAAGCATAAGATCGATGTGGCTATCGTCGAGGCGGCGGCGATTACGGAAGATGGGAATTTGATTCCGACGACTTCTCTTGGTAACGCTGCCTCGTATGTTCAGACTGCCGATGTGGTCATCGTCGAAGTCAATACCTCGCAGCCTCTTGAGCTTGAAGGCATGCATGACGTATACGTGCCGCTCGATCCGCCGTATCGTCTTCCCATTCCTGTAGTGCGTCCCGACACTCGCATCGGTACGCCGTTCATTCCCTGTGATCCGGCCAAGATCAAGTTTGTCGTGGCGACGGATATCCCGGATAAGACGCGTCCGTTGGCTCCTGTAGACGATATCGCTAAGGCGATGTCCCAACACTTCATTGACTTCTTGGATGTTGAGGTTAAAGAAGGCCGTATGCCGCAAAACCTTCTGCCGCTCCAGTCCGGCGTCGGCAACGTGGCAAACGCAGTTATCAGCGGTTTCGTGCATTCGAAATACGAACATCTCACGGTTTATACGGAAGTCATTCAGGACGGCATGTTTGACATGTTCGATGCCGGCAAGCTGGACTTCGCTTCCGGTACGTCTCTGACGCCGTCTCCCGACGGGCAGAAACGCTTCTATGCGAATATCAATGAGTATCGCAAGAAGATTATGCTCCGCCCACAGGAAATCTCGAATAATCCAGAGGTCGTCCGCCGCCTTGGTGTCATTGCCATGAACACGGCGATTGAGGCTGATATCTACGGTAATATCAACTCTACCCACATCATGGGCACGAAGATGATGAACGGCATCGGCGGTTCCGGTGATTTCGCCCGTAACGGCTATCTGACCGTATTCTTTACCCAGTCTACGGCGAAAAACGACGCCATTTCTTCCATCGTTCCGATGTGTGCCCATGTCGATCATGGTCATCAGGATGTTGATGTCATCGTTACTGAACAGGGTTTGGCTGACCTCAGAGGTGTTTGCCCGCGTGAGCGTGCGAAGTTGGTCATCAACAACTGCGCGAATCCCAAATACCGTCCGCTGCTCCTCGATTACTATGAGAGAGCTCTTAAAGAGACGAAGAACGCGCACACGCCGCACATCCTCAAAGAGGCGTTGTCTTTCCATGAGAGATTCGTTGAAACGGGTACCATGGAGAAAAAATAATTTAGGAGGGTTAATTCCATTATGAGCAATGAAAAAATCCAAGCTGAGTTGGACAAGTATGAGAGTGTAGTCGCTAAAGCGATTGCCAAATTCCCGGAGCGTGCCAATCTGCCGGAGCAGCGCCTTTACACGCCGCTCGACATTGCCGGTGCGGATGAGTATGTTGATAAGTTGGGGTTCCCCGGTGAATATCCGTTTACCCGCGGTGTTCAGCCGACCATGTATCGCGGTCGTTTCTGGACGATGCGTATGTATGCGGGATTCTCTACGGCGAAGGCTTCCAACGAGCGTTATCGCTATCTGATTGCCAATGGCGGCACAGGCCTTTCCTGCGCTTTCGACCTTCCGACGCAGATCGGCTATGACTCTGACGATGCGATCTCCGAAGGTGAAGTTGGTAAAGTCGGCGTTGCGATTGATTCTCTCGCGGATATGGAAGTTCTGTTCGATCAGATCGACTTGGGCAAGGTTTCTACGTCCATGACGATCAATGCACCGGCTTCGGTACTGCTTGCCATGTACATTGCTGTCGGTGAAGAGCAGGGCGTCCCGAAGGATCAGCTTCGCGGCACGATCCAGAACGATATCCTGAAAGAGTATGCTGCTCGCGGCACTTACATTTTCCCGCCGCGCCCGTCCATGCGTCTCATCACGAACATCTTCGAGTATTGCTCGGCGAATGTTCCGAAGTGGAATACGATTTCCATTTCCGGCTATCACATCCGTGAAGCTGGTTCCACGGCTTCTCAGGAAATCGCGTTCACGATTGCCGATGGTATCGCTTACTGTGACGCCGCCATCAAGGCTGGGCTCCAGATTGACGATTTTGCCGGCCGCCTTTCCTTCTTCTGGAACGCGCATAATAATGTTTTAGAAGAAGTCGCGAAGTTCCGTGCTTCCCGTCGTGTCTGGGCTAAGGTCATGAAGGAGCGTTTTGGTGCGCAGAAGGCGAAGTCTATGATGCTTCGTGTTCATACACAGACGGCTGGCTCCATGCTGACGGCACAGCAGCCGAACAACAATATCATCCGTGTTGCCCTCCAGACGGCTGCAGCAGTCATGGGCGGCACACAGTCCCTCCACACGAATTCCCGTGACGAAGCGTTGGCTCTGCCGACGACGGAGTCTGTTACGATTGCTCTTCGTACCCAGCAGATTGTTGCTTATGAGTCAGGCTTAGCTGATGTCATCGATCCGTTGGCTGGTTCTTACTACGTAGAGGCCATGACCGACCGTATTGAGAAAGAGGCTTGGGAGTACATCAAGAAGATCGACGATCTTGGCGGTGCGGTAGCAGCCATCGAAAAAGGCTACATCCAGAAAGAGATTCAGGACAGCGCTTACAAGTGGCAGATGGACGTTGAGTCCGGTGCTCGCACGATTGTCGGCGTCAACAAGTTCCAGGTTGAGGAAGAGCCGCCTAAGGGCCTCTTGAAAGTTGATGCTTCCGTTGGTGTTGAGCAGTGCAAGAAATTGGCGGATCTCAAGGCCGGTAAGCCAATCAACAAGATGACTAAAGGCCGCGATAACGATGCGGTCAAGAAAGCTCTTGCTGACCTCGAAACAGCGGCGAAAAATGAGAAAGAAAACCTTATGCCGCACATCCTGGCGGCCGTCAAGACCTATGCCACACTGGGTGAGATCTGCGGTGTTCTGCGTAAGGTCTTCGGCGAGTACGAAGCGCATGTCAGCCTTTAATTGAGTGAGAGTTGGAGGGAATTTGTAAAATGGATAAAATTAAAGTATTAGTTGCAAAACCGGGCTTGGATGGTCATGATCGCGGCGCTAAGGTTGTTGCTCGCGCTCTGCGCGATGCTGGTTTTGAAGTAGTATATACCGGCCTTCGCCAGACGCCTGAGCAGATTGCTGAAGCAGCGATGCAGGAAGACGTTGATGTCGTAGCGATGAGTATCCTTTCCGGTGCTCATCCGCACCTTTTCCCAAAAGTCGTTGACCTCGTCCGCGGCAAGGGTATGAAGGATACCCTGATCATCGGCGGCGGCGTCATTCCTGAAGGGGATATTCCGGCCCTTAAAAAGGCTGGCGTTGCCGAAGTCTTCACGCCGGGCACCCCGACCACGAAAATCGTTGACTTCATCAAAGCGAACGTGAAAAAATAAGTTGGTCTGATGAGATTGCCCTCTTTGAATTCTGTTCTTAGAGGGCAACCTTATATCGTGCCAAAGGTGGTGCAACTAATGGAGAACATTGCAGAAGAAGTCCTCAAAGGCAATCGCCTGGCTTTGTCGCGGGCCATTACGGCCATTGAAAATGAACACGAAAACGCGACAGAGATTATGAAGACGCTCTACCCGCACACTGGCCATGCCTATGTTCTCGGTGTTACCGGCCCCCCCGGGGCAGGGAAAAGCACTTTGACCGATAAGCTGGCCAAAGAATACCGTCAGCAGGGTAAAACTGTTGGCATTATCGCCATCGACCCCAGTAGCCCGTTTTCCGGCGGAGCTATCTTAGGCGACCGCATTCGCATGAACGGATTAACGCTGGATGAAGGCGTTTTTATTCGCAGTATGGGGACGCGCGGCAGCCTAGGGGGGCTTTCCCACAAGACAGCGGATGCCGTGAAGGCGATGGACGCGTTTGGTATGGATGTCATTTTAGTCGAGACGGTGGGCGTGGGACAGTCAGAAGTGGATATTGTACGCGCTGCTGATACGACCATGGTAGTTTTGATTCCCGGCATGGGGGATGACATTCAGGCAATCAAAGCCGGTATCTTAGAGATTGGTGATATCTTTACAATCAACAAGGCCGATCATGACGGCGCGGACAAATTGGCGACAGAACTGAACATGATGCTGGATCTGGACGGAGTGGAGAAGGATTGGCGCCCGCCGATCCTTAAAGCGATCGCCAGTCAGAATATCGGCATCGCGGAAGTGGTCGCCACGTTCCAAAAACATTATGACTATATCCGCAGCACTGGAGAATTGACTGCCAGACGTACCGAACGAACTAAAAATGAAATGCTTGATCTCTTGGACGGCCGTATCGGTTCCTATGTCCGCTCTAAAATTGTCGACAACGGCAAGCTTGATGCCTATGTTGAAGATATTAAGGCGCGAAAAACCGATCCGTATACGGTGGTGGAAGGGATTATGCAGGATATGTTAAAATAATTTAACTATTTTTATCGAGGAGGTTTTTTTATGAAATTCAGAGTTCTTGGTGTGGATCATCTCGGTATTGCGTGCGCTGATTTAGAGTCAGGCAGTGCGTTCTGGGAAGGTAAGTTAGGCGTTAAGAAGACGGGGCAGGAAACGGTCGAGTCCCAGAAGGTCACGACAGTATTCCATCCTATGTGGAACGGCAGCCAGGCTGAGCTGCTCGTCGCCACCGGCCCGGACAGCCCTATCGCGAAATGGATGGAAAATAACGGCGGCAAGGGTGGAATTCAGCATGTCGCTCTGCGTGTGGACAATCTGCAGGCAGCACTTGACGAATTGGCGGCTAATGGTGTTGCCCTCATTGACAAGGCACCGCGCCGTGGCGCCGGCGGAGCGAATATCGCGTTCATTCATCCGAAATCCACGGGTGGCGTTCTCTTGGAACTTTGTGAACTCTGCGATGCTTGATGACACCTCTGCCAGCAAGATTAAATTTAAGAAAAGACTTGCAAAATTTTGGTTTTTCGTGCAGAATAAAAGTTGGTCCAGGCACTTAAAATTAAATTTTGATTTAATTAGGAGGTAGAGCATGGCTACGGTTCAGGAAAAAATCAAGTTGATGAAAGAAAAGCTCGAACACGTTCGTCTAGGCGGTGGTGAGAAGAGCATCGAGAAGCAGCACAAGAAAGGTAAGATGACTGCTCGCGAGCGCCTCAACATCCTCTTTGACGAAGGGACTTTTGTCGAATTGGACGCGCTAGTTCATCATCGCTGCACGAACTTCGGTCAGGAAAAGAAAGAGCTTCCAGGCGAAGGCGTTGTCTGCGGATACGGTACTGTTGACGGGCGGCTGGTCTATGCCTTCGCACAGGATTTTACGGTAGAAGGCGGCTCCCTCGGCGAGAAGCATGCGCATAAGATCTGGAAGGTACAGGATCTCTCCATGCGTATGGGTGCTCCCTGCGTGGGCCTGAATGATTCCGGCGGTGCCCGTATTCAGGAAGCGGTTGATGCTCTCTCGGGTTACGGCGGTATCTTCTTCCGCAATACGGCAGCTTCGGGTGTTGTGCCTCAGATTTCGGCTATCATGGGCCCGAGCGCCGGCGGTGCAGTTTATTCCCCGGCGATTACGGACTTCATCTACATGGTCAAAAACACTAGCCAGATGTTCATCACTGGCCCTGCGGTCATTAAGTCCGTTACTGGTGAGGAAGTCACCGCTGAACAGCTTGGCGGGGCGATGACACACAACAGCACCTCCGGTGTGGCGCATTTCGCGGCGGAGAATGATGAGGACTGCATCAAGCAGATCCGCTACCTGCTCAGTTTCCTGCCCAGCAATAACATGGAAGAGACTCCGCTCGTCGATACGTCGGATTCCCCGACTCGTATGGAAGAGAGTCTCAATACGCTGATTCCGGATAATCCAAATGCACCGTATGACATGAAGGACGTCATCCGTCTCATCGTCGATGACGGTGAATTCTACGAAGTCCATCAGCATTTTGCCAAGAACATCATCACCTGCTTTGCTCGCTTCGATGGTCGCACAGTCGGCATCATTGCTAACGAGCCGAATAATATGGCCGGCTGCCTTGACTGCAACGCTTCGGATAAATCCTCGCGGTTCATCCGCTTCTGTGATGCGTTTAATATTCCGCTCGTAAACCTTGTCGATGTTCCGGGCTTCCTGCCGGGTGTCGATCAAGAGTACAGCGGTATCATCCGTCATGGTGCGAAGATGCTTTACGCATACAGCGAAGCTACGGTTCCTAAGATTACGGTCATTCTCCGTAAATCCTACGGTGGTTCTTACATCGCGATGTGCTCTCGCGAAGTCGGTGCGGATCAGGTCATTGCCTGGCCGTCCTCCGAGATCGCGGTCATGGGGCCTGCCGGTGCGGCAAATATCATCTTTAAGAATGATGAGCCGGATCTCAAGAAGAAACATACGGATGAGTATGTCGCTGAATTCGCTACTCCGTATAAGGCGGCGGAGCGCGGCTATGTTGACTATGTCATTGAACCGAAGGAAACCCGTCCGCGCATTATCCAGTCGCTGAACATGCTGGCGACGAAACGTGAAGTCGGCCCGGCGAAGAAGCACGGCAACATTCCGTTGTAATTCCCCACGGGAAACGTGAACGATGCGGGCTGTCAGCGCCTGAATGCTGGCAGTCGGCGTTCAAAAATATGATGTTTTGGAGGAATCTCAAGTGAAAAAATTTAACATTACCGTAAACGGAAGCTCCTACGCTGTGGAAGTGGAAGAAGTCGGCGGCGCTGCTGCTCCGGCTCCTCGTGCGGCTGCTCCAGCCCCCGCTGCTGCGTCGGCTCCGGCTGCCGCTCCTGCTCCGGCCCCTGCGGCTGCGCCGGCTCCGGTTGCTAAGGCAGCTGGTGCGGGCGAGCATTCCATCAATGCTCCGATGCCGGGTAAGATCCTCAAGGTGTTAGTCACCGAGGGCCAGGCGGTCAAGGCAGGCGAGAATCTCATGATGCTGGAAGCTATGAAGATGCAGAACGAGATTCTGGCGGACTCCGATGGTACGGTAAAGGCCATCAATGTGCAGGCTGGCCAGACGGTCAAAGTCGGCGATTCTCTCGCGATCCTTGGCTAATACTGATCCATTAAAAAAGCGTCTCTTCGGAGGCGCTTTTTTTGTGGGCAATTTCTTGGCTATAAAAAAGACTTGCCTTTGAGCAAAAAGTCAAATATAATAGAGAAAAGGTCAAATGGTCAAGAAAGGTGTATGAAGGTGATAGTATGAGCAATATTGCTGATTTGATCGAGAGTTATATCTTACGGAAGTTGGCAGCTCAAGAAAGCGGCCATGTGGAATTGCGGCGCACCGACATTGCGGATAAGATTTCCTGTGCACCGTCCCAAATAAGCTATGTGCTGAGTACCCGATTTACGCCGGCTAAGGGCTTTGCTGTGGAATCCCGGCGGGGGTTAGGGGGATTTATCCGCATCGCGCAAGTCCCGGTGGAGAATCTTGTCTATCAGGATATGTTGGGAAAAATTGCCGAAGATACGCCACCGGAGACGGTACGTTCCATGGTGGCGTATCTTCTCAAACATAAAATGATCACGAATCGAGAGGCAGCTTTGGTCCTGCCTATGATTGCAGCGGCTTATGCCGCTATGGAACCAGCGGATCGCGTACAGCTTTTGAAGACGATTTTATTGACGCTGGAGCGTCTGTCTTGAGGAGGGTGGATTATGCTGTGCGATGATTGCCATAAAAACGAGGCGTCGATTCATATTACCCAGATCAGTGCTGAAGGCCGGTTGGAAAAAAATCTTTGCGGCGAGTGCGCCGTGCGGTATGGGGATTTTATGCCGCGGCCAGAGACCAAAGACGTTACGGTCAATGATTTCTTAAAAGGAATTCTTGGTAAAGTTTCCTCGGAGGCAGCTGCGGTAGCGGCGCCCAATTTGATATGCCCGAATTGCGGCATGACGTATCAGGATTTTGTTAAGGCGGGGAAGATCGGTTGTGGCGTTTGCTACGCTACCTTTCACAAATACCTGACGCCGCTGTTGACACGAATTCACGGCGCCAGTGTTCACAGTGGCAAGATTCCTCGCCGTTCTGGGGGCGAATTAGCACTGCGTCACGAACTTGGGCTTTTGAAAGACAAGCTTAAGGCGGCGGTACATAACGAGGAGTATGAAAAGGCCGCCCAATACCGAGATAAAATTCGGGCTTGGGAAAAAAAGGCGTTTGAATCGGGAAAGGAGGAGCGTCATGGCAGTCAGTGATCTCTATCGAGATTATTTCTTGCCTTGGTTTGGGCAGGGCGGGGACAGCAGCGATGTGGCGATGGCCAGCCGCATCCGATTGGCGCGAAATTTTGACCGGCTGCCCTTTCCCAATCGTGCCGATATCAAGCAGTTAGCCGCGGTGCAGGGTTTGGCAGCTTCGGTTTTTAACGAAATTGAAGCTGCCTGCGGTGCGCCTTGCGACGTGGTGGGGATCGACGGTCTGTCCGAGATGGAGAGACAGGTCTTAGTGGAAAAGTATTTAATGAGCGATAATTTCATTCGCAATTCAGCTTATCGCAGTGCCTATATCAGCGCGAATCGCGGGACTAGTATTTTAGTCAACGAGGAAGATCACCTGCGAATTCAATGCATGACTGCCGGACTTAATCTCAAGGCGCCGCTCACAATAGCGATGCAGATTGATGATGCGGTAGAAAGCCGTTTGGATTTGGCGTTTGACGAGAAGATGGGCTATCTGACATCCTGTCCTACAAATTTGGGCACCGGCCTGCGGGCTACGGTTCTCCTTCATCTTCCCGGGCTCACCTACACCCGGAACATGCACAATATCATCAATATTTCGCAGCAAATTGGGCTTTCCGTACAGGGCCTTTACGGAGAAGGAAGCGATGCCACAGGCAATGTATTCGCGATATCAAATCAGCTCACTTTGGGGCTTTCGGAGATAGATATCATCGATAATTTGGCTGGGGCGGTGACAGAGATCATTGAGCACGAGCGGCGGGCCAGAAAAGCGCTGGTGCTTTACTCTAAGGATCGACTGGAAGATGCGATATGGCGTGCTTACGGTATTTTGCAATATGCCCGTTCTTTGGGCGAGGATGAGGTTTTGGAGCTTATCAGCAAGGTCCGGTTGGGCGTGGATTTGGGACTTCTTCATGAAGTGGAACGAGACCGCTTCGGCGAGGTCCTTATCGCTAGTCGGCCTAATTATATACGTAACCTGGCGGGGACAGAAAATCTTTCCCCGTCGGAGTTGGATCGCCGGCGGGCCGAAGTGGTGCGTCGGGTGTTAGCCGGTGACAGCAAGGAACGGGAGTGACCGATAATGAATACAAGATTTACGTCTCGGGCGGTGAAGGTATTGAAATTTGCCCAGTACGAGGCGCAGGAGATGGAGCAGAATTATATTGGAACGGAGCATCTTCTTTTGGGTCTGGTACATGAGGATGAGGGCGTGGCCGCCCGTGCGTTGGCAGCATTGGGAGTCAATTTTGATACGGTGCGGGAACGGGTAGAGAGTGCTATGAATCTAACGGCGGAGGAGGGGTCTGATAATCCCTATTATACGCCGGGTGCTAAAAGGGTCATGGAGTTAGCTTTAGAGGAGGCACAAGGGCTTGGTCACGGTTATATCGGGACGGAGCATATCCTCTTGGGACTCATTCGGGAAAATGACAGTGCGGCGGCGCGGATCCTCATCGCTTTGGGGGCGCACCTTAACGCGGTCCGCCGGGCGGTCGTGGCGCTTTTACGCGGCGTCGGAGAAGGTGAAAAAGCTGACAGCGGAGCGGGGGAGAAACAACAGACGGAAACGCCGCTCCTCGATCGCTACGGCCGCTCGCTGAACGAAATGGCGGCGCAGGATAAGATGGATCCGGTGATCGGCCGGGAAAAAGAAATTCAGCGTGTCATACAGATTCTTTCCCGGCGAACAAAGAATAATCCCATTCTCATTGGTGAGCCGGGGGTGGGCAAGACTGCTGTGGCCGAGGGGTTGGCGCAGACCATCGTCCAGGGTGCAGTTCCCCACATGTTGGCGGATAAGCGGGTGATGTCCCTTTCCATGGCCTCTTTAGTTGCTGGGGCCAAGTACCGGGGAGAATTTGAGGAACGCCTGAAAAGTGTGATAGAAGAAATTCGCCGAGCCGGGAATGTGATTCTCTTCATTGACGAATTGCATACCCTTATCGGCGCGGGGGCAGCGGAAGGTTCCATCGACGCGGCTAATATTTTAAAACCGGCGCTTTCCCGCGGTGAAATTCAAATCATTGGGGCCACGACCCTGAAAGAATATAAGAAATATTTTGAACGGGATGCGGCACTGGCGCGGCGTTTTCAGACCATCATGGTGGAAGAACCGGACACAGAGGCAGCCATCCGTATCCTGCGGGGGCTGCGAGATAAATATGAAGCCTTTCATCGGGCGAAGATCACCGATGACGCCATTGAGGCAGCGGTAAAGTTTTCCCACCGATACATCACAGATCGCTTTCTTCCCGACAAGGCCATTGATTTGATGGATGAGGCGGCGTCCAAGGTGCGAATGAAGGCGGTGGCTCAGCCGGAAGGCGTTAAGGAATTAGAAA
>CAJPQU010000054.1 GCA_905372875.1 uncultured Schwartzia sp.
ATGGAAGAGTATATGATGAAGGATGTGGCCAGCAAGGCGGCGAAATTAGCGGTACTTCATCATCTTGACATCATCTTTGCCCGCCCGGCGAAGAACCTTGCGGCCCTGCCCGCCGGACTTATGCTTCACATCGGGCCTTGGCCGCTGTCAGAAGCGGCGGTGGTGGGCGGCGACGCCTTAGACCTGACGGAAGAGCTGGCGGTGGAGCTGAAAAGCCGTTGAGTATTCCTTGGCAGAACGTGAAGTAAAGCAGTGAGGAAAAGAGGCAGATAACGATATGAAACATACAAATAAAGCGCTTTTCGCGGGAATAGGGCTCCTCTTGGCAGCGGTTTTGAGCGGCGGCTGCATCGGCGACAAGAAGGCCAATATTGGTTATTTTAACGCCGAACGCATTGATCAGGAAGCGACACAGATCAAGGCGATTGAAGACGAGGCCAACACTAAGATGGCAGCCCTGCAAAAGGAATTTCTGGCGATAGAGGCGCAGGCGGGGACACTTTCGCCGGAAGAGCGCAGCCGGGCGCAGCAGGAACAGATGGCTAAAATGCAGGCGGCCAGCCAGCAGTACCAAATGCAGATTCGTCAGAAGGTGGATGTGGCTTTGGACGAGATAGCCAAGGAAAAAAAGCTGGACGCGGTGGTGCAAAACAGCAGTTTGGAAAAAACGATCATCTTGGGCGGTACGGACATTACCGAAGATCTGATTCAGAAATTGAAATGAGGCGAGAGGCATGACGAAGACCTTGGGGGAGATTGCCGCTCTGGTGGGCGGCCGTCTGGCCGGGAACGCTGCCGTTCTCATCAGCGGGGCAACGAATATCGAAAGCGCCGGGGCGGAAGATATCACCTTCGCGGTGGAGCCGCACGTGAGCGAAGCAGAAGCCTGCGGTGCGGCGGCCGTTATTTTGCCCGATACGGCGGCAGATTTTTCTAAGCCCGCCGTTTACGTCAAGGACCCGCGGGCGGCTTTTGCCCTTCTCTTGGAGGTGTTTACGCCGCCGTTGAAGTTTCCTCCGGGGATCAGTGATTTGGCTTATATCGGTCCTGATGTCCGTATCGGGCAGGGGGTTACCGTCATGCCTTTCGCCGTCGTGGACGCCCACGCCGTTTTAGGGAATAGGGTGATCCTTTATCCCCATACCTATGTGGGGCAATATGCGGAGATCGGTGACGATACGACACTGTATTCCAATGTTACGGTGCGGGAGCGCTGCCGCTTAGGGCAGCGTGTTATCGTACACAGCTCGACGGTGATTGGGGCGGACGGTTTCGGCTTTACGACGTCGAAAGAACATGTCCATACGAAGGTGCCGCAGGTGGGCAATGTCGTCATTGAGGACGATGTGGAGATTGGGGCTCACGTCGGCATCGATCGGGCTACGGCTGGTTCGACCGTCATCGGCCACGGGACGAAGGTGGACAATTTGGTTCATATTGGACACAACTGTCGAATTGGCGCTAATAATCTTATCGTGGCCCAGACGGGCATCTCCGGCTCCACTGTCGTGGGGGACAACGTAACTTTTGGCGGTCAGGTGGGGACGGTGGGGCATATCCATATCGGAGGGAATTCCGTGTACGCGGCCCGCAGCGGTATCACCAACGATATGCCGGAGGGGGTCTTTTGCGCCGGATTTCCCACGCAGCCCCATCAAGAGTGGCTTCGGACCCAGGTCATCCTCAAGAAACTGCCAGAGCTTCTCAAGCGGGTAACGGAACTGGAAAAGAAAGTGGCTCGGTACGAAGGGCAGGAAAAATAAAAAGGCTCCCCGCATGGGGAGCCTTTTCACCGACGGGCAGGAGGGGAAAAGCGTGGCCTATTATTGCGCCCGGTTTGTGAGCTGGCTTTGCTGTCTTTTGCCGGATCGGGTCAGCGATGGGGTGGGCAACTTGTTGGGACGGCTGACGTGGCCGTTGGTTCCGTCACGTCGCCGCCGCATGGCAATTGAGAATGTCAGCGCCTGCTTAGGGGTGGAAGCGGGCGAGGCGACGCGCATCGCCAAAGCGAGCTGGGTGCGCTTTGGGCCGATGTTTCTTGAGGTCATGCGCTTTCCTGTACTTAAACCGCGTTTTTTAGAGATCGCAGAGCTTGAAGGGGCCGAATACCTGCGCGAGGGGTTGGCTTTGGGGCGCGGCGTGGTGATCGCTACGGCCCACAGCGGCAACTGGGAACTCATGGGCGGCGTTCTGGCCGTCGCCGGGTTTCCCATCGTCGGCGTGGCCATGCGGCAGAAGGAGGCCGGGTTTGACCGTTTCATCAACGAATACCGGCGCAGTGTGGGCATGCACATCACTTATAAGGATAACGTGCGGGAAATGTTCGCTCTTCTAAAAAGAGGATGGGCCATTGGCTTGTTGATGGATCAGGATATCAGCCGCCGGGATGGTATTGTTTTCCAGTGGTTCGGCCGTCCGACAAACTTTGTACAGGGGCCGGCGGTCTTGGCCCGGCATCAAAACGCCCCTATCATTCCTGGCTTCATCCATCGCCTGCCCGACGGGCGCCATCGGATATTTCTTCATCCGCCGATTTTTGTCGACCGGACAAAGGATAAGGAAGAGGACATTCGAAAGGCCATGGAAGTGGTGGCCCGGACGCTGGAACAGCACATTCGCCGCTATCCAGAGGAATGGTTTTGGCTGCACGATCGGTGGAAATCTCAGCGGGACTAAAGAGAGAACTTGCCGGAAAGCAGCGGGGTTTGATACAATAGAGGAAAATGAACGGGAGGCGTTCCATGGATAAGCAGCATACGCTGAAGACAGCGATCTCCTACGCGGGAGTGGGCCTCCACTCGGGGCGGGAAGTTCGCATGACCCTTTGTCCCGCGCCCGTTAAGACGGGTATTCTGTTTCGCCGGGTTGATCAGGCGGGACGCCCTGAAGTGCAGGCCTCGGCGGCCAACGTAACCTCTACGGTCCGAGCCACCACCATCGAAGCGAACGGGACAAAGTTTTTTACCATCGAACATCTCATGTCGGCGTTCTCGGCGGCGGGCATTGACAACTGTGTGGTGGAGTTAGATGCGGAAGAGCCGCCGGTGGGGGATGGCAGTGCGTTGGTTTTTCTCGACCTTCTCCAGGAAGCGGGGAAAAAAGAACAGGCCGCGCTTCATTCGTCGGTGATCATCGATCAGGTTTTTCGCGTGGATGACGAGGATCGATTCATCATGGCCCTGCCCTATGATGGACTGCGGGTGACCTTTACCTCCCTGAATCCCCATCCGTTAGTAGGGATTCAATATGCGGATGTCATCATCGACGAGGCGTCTTATCGTCGGGAAATTGCGCCGGCGCGCACCATTGCTTACGAAAAAGAAATTGACGCCCTTCGCCAAATGGGCCTTGGTCTCGGAGGAACGCTGGAGAATGTTATCGTCTACAACGATGAGAAGTGGCTCAATACCCTTCGCTATCCTGACGAACTGGTACGCCACAAAATCTTGGACGTCATCGGCGATCTGCGCCTCGCAGGCACGGTGCGCGGCCATATCATCGCCGTCAAGTCGGCCCACGCCTTAAACACCGCCTTGGCGCGGAAGATCTATGACGCGTACGCTGCCCGATAGAGGAGAGGCAGCGTCTGCCTTTTATCCGCAAGTAGAGTATGGTATAATCATGCAGTCGAGTTTATTTGAAGGAGTGGAACGCCATGATTTTGGATGTCAACGAGATCAAGAAGATTTTGCCCCATCGTCCGCCGATGCTGTTGGTGGATCGGATCATTGATCTGGTTCCGTTTAAGTCAGGGGTTGGGATCAAGAACGTGACGATGAACGAACCGTTCTTTCCCGGACATTTTCCCGGCAATCCCATCATGCCGGGGGTCTTCATCCTGGAAGCCATGGCGCAGGTAGGGGGGATCGCTATGCTCTATCCGGAGGAGAACCGCGGCAAGATCGCGCTTTTCGGCGGCATGGAGAATGTGAAATTCAAAAAGCCGGTGGTGCCCGGGGATCAGTTGGTAATGAAGGCGAACCTCGTTCATGTGGTGAAGGGAAACTTTGGGAAACTCCATGCCGAGGCGTTTGTGGATGATATATTTGTGGCACAGGGAGATTTTATTTTTGCGCTGAAAAAACCGGGAAATGGACCGATTTGAGTTGCATAGTGCGCAAAATTAAAGATAATGGCTGAAAATCCAACGAGACAGAGGAAAATACGAAATTTTTACCCGCGAAAATTTTCCGCCGACTGAGATTTTATAGATATAAGGTCGGATGCGCCCAAGAGGGCCTATGTTTCGGATGGATGAGGGAGTGGGAAGAAATGGCAGTGAATCACGAAGCTGAAGCGAATATCCATGAAACTGCGGTGGTCTATCCGGGGGCGAAGATAGGGAAAAATGTTGTGATCGGCCCCTATGCGGTCATTGGGCCGGAGGTGAGTATCGGCGACGGTACGGTGGTGGGGCCTCACGTGGTCATCACCGGGGCCACCACCATCGGCAGGGATTGCCGCTTTTTTCAATTCTCTTCCATTGGGGAGGAGCCGCAGGATCTGAAATTTCAGGGCGAAAAGAGTTATGTTTTCATCGGCGACCGCACCCGAATACGGGAGTGCGTCACCATTCACCGAGCCACTGGGGAAGGAGAAAAGACGAGCATTGGCAGCGACTGCCTGATCATGGCAACGGTGCATATTGCCCATAACTGTGTTTTGGGCAATCACGTTATCATGTCCAACGCGGCCATGCTGGCAGGCCATGTCCAGGTGGAGGACCGCGTTGTCATCGGCGGCATGACGGGGGTTCATCAGTTTGTAAAGATTGGGCGCAACGCCATGGTGGGCGGATTTTCCCGGCTGTCTCAGGATGTCGTCCCCTATACTATTGTGAACGGTGTTCCGGCGCGGGCCATCGGCCTCAACAGTGTGGGCATCTCCCGGGCGGGGATGCCGGTGGAGGCGCGACGCAAGATCAAACAGGCGTATAAGATTTTGTATCGCTCGGGGTACAATGTTTCTCAGGCTATCGAGGTCATTGAGCAGGAAGTGGATTCCTGCGAGGCGGTGGAGCATTTTCTGCGCTTTTTGCGCAATGCGGAGCGGGGCATATGCCGGGGCCGCCGGGAAACGGACGGCGATTTGAACTGATTCGGTATCGGACGCCGGGGCGTCGGTACTTCGGCGGAGGGATACCATGGAGAAGATCGGACTGTTGGCGGGAGTCGGACATCTGCCGGTAGAGTGCGCCCGGGCAGCCCAGGCCATGGGGTATGAGGTTTACGCCGTAGGGCTCCTGTCAGGCGTTGATCCGGAACTGCCGGCGGCGGTGACAGAGTACGCGGACATTAATGTGGCTAAATTGGGCCGGATCATCGATTATTTAAAAAAGCACGGCGTCACGAAGGTGACGGCCATCGGCAAGGTGTCGAAGGAACTCCTGATGAACGGCCGCCATGAACTTCCCGACTGGCGCATGGTGAAGCTACTCTTGTCCCTGCCGGATCACAAGGACGATACCTTGATGCTGACCTTTGTGGCGGCGTTAAAAAAGGAAGGTATTGAGCTGGTGGATCAGACGCTGCTCATCCGCCCTTTGATGCCCGCGGCGGGAACGCTGACCCGGCGGGCGCCGTCGGAGAACGAGCGGCAGGATATGGCCTTTGGCTTTCGCATGGCGAAGGAGATCGGCCGTCTCGACGTGGGGCAGACGGCGGTGGTGAAGGGCATGGCCGTCATGGCGCTGGAAGCTATCGAGGGGACTGACGCTTGTATCCGACGAGGCGGTAAGCTGGCCCGAGGCGGCGCTGTCGTGGTGAAGGTGGCGAAACCGGAGCAGGATCGACGCTTTGATGTTCCCGCGGTGGGTGTGACCACCGTGGAGAGTATGATTGAAGCGGGGGCGACAGCGCTGGCCATCGAAGCGGAGCATACTCTGCTGGTGGATCGGGCA
This sequence comes from uncultured Schwartzia sp., assembly GCA_905372875.1. Lineage (GTDB taxonomy): Bacteria > Bacillota > Negativicutes > Selenomonadales > Selenomonadaceae > CAJPQU01. The sequence goes on from CAJPQU010000054.1 coordinate 5,900, forward strand.
CAGACCATCGCCTTAGCCGAGGCCCATGACATTACCATCGTTGCGATGTAACCGGGACGCGGTAGATACGCAAAAAGCTATCTGCCGCGTTTTTTCATGTTTGTTGGGTACTATATGAACACTTAGTGAACACGACGGCCAGGAAGTGTGAACTTAGTGAGAATATGTACCTGACCACTTAGCAAGGGCAAGCGAAGCGCCGCCCGCGTTTAGTGAGCATGGTAAAATAAAAAGGTGGATTCCCTTTACTTATGGTATGAGGGGGATACATCATTCCGCCGGGCAGGCCGCTTAGTGACGCGCGTAAGTGTAGAGAGGTAGTCGATGTCGATGGAAAGGAGGGCAGGGGATGAGGAAGATCATGTTTTCCGCCGGGGAGGCGTCGGGGGATTTGCACGGTGCACAGTTGGCGGCGGCGATCTTGAAAAAAGCGCCGGACACGAAGCTCATGGGGTTTGGTGGGACGAAGATGCGTGCCGCCGGTGTGGAGTTGGCGGCGGATATGGCGGATTACAGCGTCATGGGATTTTGGGAAGTGCTGACGAATTTGCGCCGCATCTTTCATCTCTTGGATGTGCTGACAGAGACGATGCGCCGGGAAAAACCGGATCTTTTGGTACTCATCGATTATCCTGATTTCAATTGGCGGCTGGCGAAACGGGCCAAGGCCCTCAAAATTCCGGTATTTTCCTACATTCCGCCCTCGGCGTGGGCGTGGCGTAAGGGACGAGCTAAGAGCTGCGCGTCGCTGGCCGATGAATTTGCGGCGATTTTTCCTTTTGAAACAAAGGTTTATGAGGCGGCGGGGGCGAATATATCTTTTGTCGGCAATCCGCTGATCGATACGGTGAAGCCGGCTCTTTCCCCGGAAGAGGGGCGTTCCTTCTTTGGTATTACTGCAGGCATGTACCCGGTGCTGCTTCTGCCGGGGAGCCGCCGTCAGGAGATCGAACGGATATTGCCGGCAATTCTCGGCGGAGCGCGGCTGATTCAAGAGGAAAAGCCGGAAGCGGTATTTTTCCTTCCCGTAGCGCCGAACATGGATGAAGCGGCGATGAAAGAGGCGGCGGATCAGGCGGGCGTAAAGGTGGCCTTCACCCATGAGCATACTTATGATCTCATGGCGCTGTCGGCCTTCGCGCTGGCCACTTCAGGGACGGTGGTGCTGGAGGCGGCCATCTTAGGTTTGCCCACCGTCGTCCTCTATCGCATGTCGCCATTGTCCTACATCATCGGAAAGCTGTTGGTTCATGTGACGCATTTCAGCCTGCCAAATATTTTGCTGGGGGAAACGGCGCAGCCGGAGCTTTTACAGGATGAGGTAAATCCCCAGCGTATTCTCCAGGAGGCGCGGCGTTTTTGGGCAGAGCCGGGCTATCGGGATGCGGTGCAAGAAAAACTCCGGGCAGCCGTGGCGCAATTGGGCGCGCCGGGAGCGACGGAGCGGGTGGCGGATCGTATCCTCCAGGCGGCGGAACGGTACGCGCGGCACAATGCTGCCGATGGAGTTGAGAAACAAGATTGACAGGGAGGTCCCATGAAGAACTACGTCAGGCTCTTGAGCTATATCAAACCGTATATGCGCCGGCTGGCCGAGGCCATTGTCTGCATTATCATCGCGGCGGGGGCGAACCTCTATCTTCCGTGGATCATCAAGGACATGATCGACAAGGTGCTGGCGGAAAAAGACATGCAGATGCTCAACGTCATTTCCGTCGGCATCGTTGTGACCTTTTTCATCCGGGGGATTTTTTATTACGGGCAAAGTTACTTAGTGTCTTTTGTGGGACAACGTGTTATCATAGACGTGCGGGACGTTCTCTTCCGGAAGTTTCAGCGCCTGCCCCTCTCCTATTTTGACCGCCATCAGACGGGGGAGATCATGAGCTATATTGCCAATGACGTGGCAGCTTTGCAAAATGCCTTGGTGGATCGGCTCATCGAGCTGGTGACGGAGAGTTCCATCTTCATCGGTTCTCTCGTCATGATGGTGATGCTGGACTGGAAGCTCAGCCTCTTGACCCTCATCACGGTTCCTTTGGTAGGGCAGGCTATGAAGGTCTTTGGCCGAAAGCTCAAATCCTCCGGGACCGTGATTCAGGAACGCTTGGCGGACATTACCGCTACCATGCAGGAGAGCATTGCGGCCATTCGGGTGGTGAAATCCTTCGGGCGGGAAGATTATGAGATCGAGCGCTTTCATCGGCAAAACGAGCTGAATTTCCGGGCGGAGATGAAGAACAATCAGCTCATGAGCCTTCTGACGCCAACGGTGGAATTCTTGGCGGCCTTGGCGGTGACGGTTATCGTCTGGTTCGGCGGCTACGAGGTGGTGAACGGCGTCATCACCGCCGGGGCGCTGGTGGCCTTCCTCACTTACGCCGTCAATTTGGCGAATCCCGTCAAGCGTATCAGCCGCGTTTACGGCGCTATCCAAAAGGCTATGGCCGGCGCGGATCGCGTCTTCGCCATCATGGATATGCCCGAGACCATCGTCAACCGCCCGGGGGCGAAGGATTTGCCGCCGGTGCGGGGCGAAGTGGTCTTTGACGATGTGACTTTCGCGTACGAAGAGGGAAACGATGCTTTATCACAGGTTTCCTTTTCCGCGGCTCCGGGGCAGATGATCGCCTTTGTGGGGCCCAGTGGGGCGGGGAAATCCACCATCGCCAACCTCATTCCCCGATTTTATGAGGTATCCTCTGGGGCCATTCGGATCGACGGCTACGATGTGCGGGATGTGACCATGGAATCCCTGCGGGGACAGATTGGCATCGTCCCCCAAGAGACGATGCTCTTTTCTGCCACGGTGCGGGAAAATATTCGCTATGGCCGTCTGGATGCTACGGAGGAAGAAATTCTGCAGGCGGCCAAGGACGCCAACGCCCACGAGTTTATCATGGCCTTGCCGGAAGGCTACGAGACGAAGATCGGGGAGCGGGGGCTGAACCTTTCAGGGGGGCAGCGCCAGCGCATCGCCATCGCTCGGGCGATCTTGAAGGATCCCCGGATCCTGATTTTAGACGAAGCTACGTCGGCTCTTGATACGGAGAGCGAAAAGGTGGTGCAGGCGGCCTTGGACCGCCTCATGATAGGCCGGACATCCTTCGTCATCGCCCACCGCCTGTCCACGGTGTTCAATGCGGATCAGATTTACGTCATTGAGGGAGGCCGTATCCATGAGCATGGTACGCATGAGGCGCTTTTGGCGGCAGGAGGGCTGTACAGCAATCTGTATCACATTCAGTTCAGCAAGACGTCCGGATAAAGGATTGACGGGTACGTAAGGGAAAGAGAGCAGGATCAAGCCTTTCAAGATAGAGGGGAAACAAAGAGATGCAGCTTTTATACAATATCGCGGCCATCCTCGTGGTGATGCTCATCATCCCGGTCTTTTTGATCCGATCCATCCGGGAGCGGGGCTTCGTGGAGCGCATTCGCCAGTGCTTGGGGATCATCCCCGAGGCGACGATTGAAAAGGTCGCAAAGAAAAACTGTATATGGGTACATGCCGCTTCCGTGGGGGAAGTGGTGGCGGCCAGCCCGCTCATCAAGGAGTTTCGTCGGGAGTTTCCTAAAAATCCGATCCTTCTCTCCGTGGTTACCACCAGCGGCTATGAGATGGCCAACCGTATCATCCGCGATGCCGACGCCATCATTTACTTTCCCCTCGATCTGCCTTTTTTAGCGGCTTACATGGTGCGTCGGATTACGCCCCGGGTCTTTTTGCCGGTGGAAACGGAGCTGTGGCCGAACTTCCTTCGCGCCTGCCGGCGGATGCGCATTCCCGTCATGATGGTGAACGGACGCATCAGCGACAAGAGCGTGAAGCGATACCACCATCTCCACAGCCTGTTGGACGATATGATCGGCACGGTGACAAAGTTCGCCATGCAATCCCCCATCGATGCCGAGTATATCATCCGGCTGGGGGCGAATCCGAATCTCGTTATCGTCACCGGCAACACGAAATTTGACCAGACTTATACGGACGTCAGTCCCGAAGAAAAGGCCCGCCTCTTGGGGGAGATGGGGCTTTTGGAGAACGACGGCATATTTTTGGCGGGGAGTACCCACCGGGGGGAAGAGGAGCCGGTGCTGCAAGCGTTCCGCGCCCTTCGGGAAGAGCGGCCCAACGCCAAATTGGTGATTGCTCCTCGGGAACTTTTGCGTACCCGGGAGGTGGCGGCCATTTGTCATCGGGCCGGCTGGAAGGTGGCGCGGCGCACCGAACTTATGGAGCGGCCAGGAACGGATCACGATATCGTCATTTTGGATACCATCGGGGAGCTGGGGAAAGTTTACAGCGTCGGCGACGTCATTTACGTCGGCGGCAGCCTCATCACCCACGGTGGACACAATATCCTGGAGCCGGCGGCCCACGGCAAGGCAATCATCGTGGGCTACAATATGTTTAACTTTAAGGAGACCCACGCTCTCTTTACGAAGCGCAGCGCGGTGATCACCGTGCAGAATGCCGGCGAGCTGGCGAAGGCAGTGGTTCATCTCTTTACGGACGGGGGAGAGCGCCGTCGGATGGAGCAGGAGACGCTGGCCATCTGTCAGGAGAATAAGGGCGCGGCACGGAAATCCGCGGTGCTTCTCCATGAGATGCTGGAAATGGTGGAGGCGCGGCGCCTCGCCAGCGGCCAGATCAAATCCACGGACAAGGTGGAAAACTTTCAGACTTATTTCTACCATCTCATTCACAGCCGGGAGGCTCACGGCATCTTCTGGCAGCTTTTAGTGGGCGTTCTCTACGTTTTTTCCCTCATCTACGGCGGTCTCGTCAACCTGAAATTGGCCGGGTACAAAGCGGGCATTTTCCGCCGCCGCAAGCTGGGCTGCTATGTCATCAGCCTCGGCAACATTACCGTGGGCGGCACGGGGAAGACTCCCACAGCCCAGCGGCTGGCTCACGCCATTCGGGCCATGGGGTACCGGGTGGTCATCCTGAACCGGGGATACCGCGCGAAATGGCGGGGCGACGTGGGCATCGTGTCCGATGGCCGATCCCTCCACATGGACGCGACGGAGGCCGGAGACGAAGCCTTTATGCTGGCGAAGCACCTTCCCGACGTGCCGGTACTCATCGGCCCCGAACGCTATGTCACCGGCAGCTATGCCATTGAACATTTCGGGGCAGAGGTCGCCATCCTGGACGACGGGTACCAGCACTGGCAGTTGGAGCGGGATATGGATATCCTGCTCATCGACGCAGTAAACGTCTTCGGCAACGGCTACATGCTTCCCCGCGGCACACTGAGAGAACCCATCTCTCACATCGATCGGGCGGACGTCTGCCTCTTGACAAAGGTGGATCAGGCGACGGATGCGTCTCGTTCCTACATTAAGAAGATCGTGCGGGAGACAAATGATCGTGCCCTGTTGGTGGAGAGTATCCATCAGCCCCGCTGCTTTGTAGAGATTTCCGATTGGTCGGATCACATCGCCAGCGAGGGCATCGATACTTCCCAGATGAAGGGGAAACGGGTCATGGCCGTCTCGGCCATCGGCAATCCCGCGTCCTTTGAGCAGACGCTGTCGGGCCTGGGGACAGTGGTTATCGAGAGTCTGCGGTTTCCCGATCATCACGATTATACCGTGGGCGAGATGCTGGACGTTGCCGGGCAGGCCGCAGTGTTGGGGGCCGAGGCGGTGGTCATTACCGAGAAGGACGCGGTGAAGGTGCCGCCGGAAACCCAGGAGCAGATCGGCCGGCAGCTTAACTATCACATTCCCATTTATGTTCTCAGCGTCGAGGTTACCTTCCGGGACGGGGAGAAGCCGCTGATCGATCTCATCGCGGAAGATTTGGAGAAAAAGGTTAAGAAAGAAGGCGTCGCTTCATGAGGATCCTGTGTGTGATACCGGCCCGTTACGCGTCCACCCGGCTGCCGGGGAAACCTTTGGCGGATATCGCCGGTAAGCCTATGATCTGCCGTGTCTATGATCGGGCCGCCCAGGCGAAATGCCTCACCGGGGTGGTGGTGGCTACGGATGATCGGCGCATCGCGGAAGCGGTGGAAAAGGCAGGGGGCGCGGTTATGATGACGTCGCCGGACCACCCTACGGGAACGGATCGGCTGGCGGAAGTGGCGGCCGCGTATCCGGATATGGAGCTTATCATCAACGTGCAGGGGGACGAGCCCCTCATTGAACCGTCCCTTATCGACGAGCTGGCGGCGGTTTTTGAAGGAGAGGCGTCTCTTCCCATGGCTACGGTGATGACGCCGATGGAGGACCCGGCGGAACAGCAGGATCCCAATAACGTCAAGGTGGTGGCGGACCAAAAGGGGTACGCCCTCTACTTTTCCCGATCCCTCCTGCCGTATCCGCGCCGCGCGGGGCGGGCAGCTGTTTTTAAGCACATCGGGATCTATGCC
>CAJPQU010000055.1 GCA_905372875.1 uncultured Schwartzia sp.
ACTGGTTAGCACGGTGGATGTTGATTCTTCTGTCGGGGATTTGGATGGCGCAGCTCATCTTTGGCGTTTTGGCAGTACTGCTTCGCGGACTGCGCCGAATTTTACAGCGTTCAGCCGCGGTGCCTCTGGATCCTGAGCGCCGTCGTCTTTTACAAGGGGCGGCGGCTTGTCCGCTTTTGGCCGGGGGAGCCGGAGTCTACGGCAGTACGGCGGGACGAACGCACACCGTGGTGCGGGAATTTCCTGTGCCGCTGCCGGGGATCGGACCGGAGATTGACGGTTTCCGCGTCGCCCAGATCAGTGATATCCATTTGGGGCTGTTTTTCTCCCTGGACGATCTCACGACGCTTTTAGAAAAAACGGCGGCCCTCGGTGTGGACGCTCTCCTTATTACCGGTGATCTTTTCGATGACGATGAAATGAATACAGCGGCGGCGGAACGGGTGGACAGTTTTGTAGACCGCTTCCCTCATGGCATTTGGTTTTGCTACGGCAATCACGAATATTTCCGCGATATTGACCGCACCAAACAGGCGCTGGCGAAAAGCCGCATCCGCGTGCTGGCGAATGATCGGGCCCGGGTGGTAAATGGCGTGCGGCCTCTCTATTTCGCGGGGGTAGATTATCCGGTTCCTCGGGCGGAATTCGATCGCTTGCGGGTGCGCTACACAGAGAAGGCCATGCAGGGGGTTCCCCAGGGGGCGGTGACGATATTTTTAGCTCATCATCCCGATTTTATCGATGACGCCGCTGCTTACGGGGCGGCTCTCGTTTTGACGGGACATACCCATGGCGGGCAGATTGGCGTTTTTGGCATCCCCTTGGTGCCGCCGGTGTTTAAATACATGCGCGGACTGTACCGCGTGAAGGATACCATCGGGTACGTGCATTGTGGCAACGGCAGTTGGTTCCCTTACCGACTGGGCTGCCCGCCGGAAATTGCCGTGTTCCGAATAGAGAAAACTGCATGAGAAAAAAGCCGCTTTCCAAAAACGCAGAGGGGAGCGGCTTTTTTGCGGGCAATATGATTTTTAATAAAAAATTTTCCTTCGGGGCTTGCTTTTCAGTTTGTTATATGATTAAATATTCATATGAAGGGGATCCTGTTAACTTTCCAAAATTTGAGGAGGGTATCACAATGAAAAAGAAGTACAAGATCGAAGTGGATTGCGCGGCTTGCGGTCTCAAAATGGAAGAGGCGGCTAAGAAAACGGAAGGGGTTGCCGCCGCGGCCGTGGGCTTCATGGCCCAGAAGATGACGGTGGAATTTGCCGAAGGGGCCGACCCGGCGGTGGTGATGCCAAAGGTGCGGGAGGCCTGCAAAAAGGTGGAGCCGGACTGCGAAGTGTTTATCTGACGAAGCAGGAGGCCTAGATTGGTTTGGTTCCGGTACCATGAGGGATGAGCCGTGTGGTTGATACGCAGACTGTCAGTGGGAAAGGAGAAAGAAGAGGATGGAAAAAAGAGAGAAAATCATGCTGGGACGTATCTTGCTGACGGTGGTTCTCCTTGTCGGATTGGAGTTTACTCCGCTCGACGGTCTGACGTTGGGCGCGCTTTATGCTGTGCCGTATCTTCTGATCGGCTATGATATCCTGCGCAAAGCAGGGCTCGGTGTTCGCCATGGGGAGTTCTTCGACGAGAGCTTTTTGATGGCCATCGCCACCCTGGGCGCTATGGGCATGGGCGAATACCGCGAGGCAGCGGGGGTTATGCTGTTCTATCAGATCGGTGAGATGTTCCAGCGCTACGCGGTGGGAAAGAGCCGGGGCAGCATATCAGCGCTGATGGATCTCCGGCCGGATTACGCCAATATCGAACGGGACGGGGAAATCGAGAAGGTGGATCCCGACGAGGTGGAGGTAGGCACTGTCATTCTCGTTCAGCCGGGGGAAAAGATTCCTATCGACGGGGTCATTGTGGATGGTACATCGACCCTCGACATGCATGCGTTGACCGGGGAGAGCCTGCCCCGGGAGACGGCGGTGGGGGATGACGTCCTCTCGGGGAGCATCAATCTTACCGGCGTCCTTCGCATACGTACGACGAAGGAAGCGGATGAATCTACGGCGGCAAAAATTCTTGATCTGGTAGAAAACTCCAGCATGAAAAAATCCCGTTCGGAAAATTTCATCACCCGCTTTGCCCGGGTCTACACGCCGGCGGTCTGTGCCGCCGCCGTGGGATTGGCGCTGGGCGTTCCGTTGGTGCGCCTGTTCCTTTTGAGTTTGGATCCGATGTGGCCGGTATGGATTGAGCGGGCGCTCATTCTTTTGGTTATCAGCTGCCCCTGCGCGTTGGTCATCTCCGTACCGCTGACGTTTTTTGCCGGCATCGGCAGCGCTTCGGCCAGCGGGGTCCTGGTGAAGGGGTCGAATTATTTAGAGGCGTTGGCGAACGTCGATACCATGGTTTTTGATAAGACCGGCACACTGACTCGAGGGGTCTTTGAAGTCACCGCGGTGCACCCTGAGATTATCGGGGAAGAGGATCTTCTCCATTTGACGGCTCATGTAGAGCGCTATTCTTCCCATCCTATTGCCAATTCTCTGCGGGCGGCATATCCCAAGGAAAAGGACGGCTGCGATGTGGTGGACATTGAGGAGATCGCCGGGCACGGCATTACAGCGCGAATCAACGGCCGGGTGGTGGCCGTTGGCAATGGTAAGATGATGGAGACTATCGGGGCCGTGTGGCATGAGTGCGATCGGTTTGGAACTATCATACACGTGGCCATCGATGGGCAGTATGTGGGTCATGTCGTTATCGCCGACGTGGAGAAGCCCCACGCCAAAGAAGCTTTGAAAGCCCTTAAAGCGGCTGGGGTAAAGCGATTGATAATGCTGACGGGGGATTCGACGGCAACGGCGGCGGAAGTCGGGAAAAGTTTGGGGCTGGACCAGGTTTACAGCGAACTTTTGCCCGCTGATAAGGTGAATAAGGTGGAGGAGATTTTAGCGGAGAACGTCGGCACGAAGCATCGTGTCGCCTTTGTGGGGGACGGGATCAACGATGCGCCGGTGCTCTCCCGGGCCGATGTGGGCATCGCCATGGGGGCGCTGGGATCCGACGCGGCCATTGAAGCGGCGGACGTCGTTTTAATGGAGGACGATCCTCAGCAGATCAGTCAGGCTATGTACATCGCTCGGAAGACGATACGTATCGTCAAGCAGAACATTGTCATGGCGGTGGGGGTGAAGGCGGCCTGCCTCCTTCTCGGCGCTTTCGGCATGGCCGATATGTGGTTCGCCATTTTCGCTGACGTAGGCGTCATGGTGCTGGCGGTGCTGAACGCCATGCGAGCCATGGTTGTGCCCCGGAGAAACGCGGCTGACGCGTGACCTTGGCGCGTGAAGAACCGTAACGGTTTATTGGCTCATGGTATAAATATAAACTATGCTCAGAAAAGAAAGAGGCTATTTTCTGGGCATTTTTGCTGGAATGGCATAACTCATTTTTATGAATTGATGAAAAAATGATGAAAAAACCCTTGACAAAGTAGATGTTTTCCATAATAATAAATTCAACAGTATTCGCTGAGTAAGCGAAAAGTTCGAGAAAATTTCATCAGACGTTATGAGTGCCGGCGATATGCGCCGGGCGATGAGAGGAAAACGGGTGTGATTCCCGTGCTGTCCCGCAGCTGTGAGGGTGAGCCGGTTCCAGAAAGTCACTGGGTATTATTTCCCGGGAAGACGGGACCGACGCTGAGCCTGAGCCAGAAAGCCTGCTCATAATGAGGTTCATCGTTTGACTTACGACCGATAAGGAGATGGATGCGGTTCGAGACTACAGGTATGCTTGTGCCTGTGGGGGGCGGGCTGTTTCCGGCGGATCATCGTGGGTGAGCGGTGGTCTGTTTTTGTTGTGTCTCATGGGGTCGTACTTTGGCCGGCGCCGCGATGTTTTTTAGGAAGGGATGATACGTTTGGGAAAGAAGGAAGTAATGCGCCGTTTGCTGCAAATGGTCATTACGCTGCTGGGGGTTACGGTACTGACCTTCGGTCTCACTTATATCGCGCCGGGGGATCCGGTGGAGATGATCTTGGAGGTGGGCGATACCATTGTGCCGCCGGAGATCATCGAACAGACGCGTCGGGAGATGGGGCTTGATCAGCCCTTTTATGTGCAATATTGGCGCTGGTTGACAGGAATTCTTCACGGAGATATGGGGCTCTCCTACTCGGCCAAGATGCCGGTAGTGGATCGCATGATGCTGGGCGTACCTGGTACGATGGCTTTGGCCGGGTCGTCACTCGTTATCATGGTGGCCGTTTCGGTGCCGCTGGGGATTTTGATTGCGATACACCGCAATCATGCCATTGATTATATCGTGCGCTTTTTTTCCTTTATCGGCGTATCTATGCCGAGTTTCTGGGTGGGACTCCTGCTTCTCTATTTCTTCGGCCTCAAATTGGGGATGTTTCCCATCGCGGGGGGCGAGGTTTCTTTTGATCGCATGGTTCTTCCCTCGCTAACGCTGGCCATCGTCCTTTCTTCAAAGTTTACCCGACAGGTGCGGACGGCGGTGCTGGAAGAATTGGGGAAGGATTATGTGACCGGAGCTAAGGCACGGGGGATCCCTATGCGGAAGATCCTTTGGCATCATATTCTGCCCAATGCCTGCCTGCCTCTGGTGACACTTTTTGGAACCTCTGTTGGCTGGCTGCTCGGAGGCGTGGCCGTCGTCGAGATGGTCTTTTCTTGGCCGGGATTAGGGGCTATGGCGGTGCGCGCTATCATGATGCGCGATTACCCGCTCCTCATGGGCTTCGTCCTCTGGATTGCCACGTTCTACATGGTCATTAACCTCCTGATTGACGCGTCCTACTATGTCCTTAATCCGCGCCTTAAGAAAGGGGGCGAGTGAGGTGGGCTTTTTGAGAGATGAGCACTCGCTCTTTCGCCTGTACTCCGGCCTTGTTCTTTTGGTCATTTTGGTGGCGGCTTTCGGCCCGCTCCTTTTGTCGGAGGATCCCTATGCTTCCAATATGACGGCGTCGCTTTTGGAGCCGTCGGCTGAGCACTGGTTTGGTACGGACAAGTTAGGGCGGGACTGCTTCACACGGATCATCTACGGGGCAAGGGTCTCTCTCTCCATGACCATCATGGTCGTCTTTCTGATGAGTGTCGTCGGTACCTTAGTGGGCATTGTTTCCGGCTATTGCGGGGGATGGGTGGATACGCTGCTCATGCGTTTTACGGATATGATGATGGCCTTTCCCGGCATCGTCTTGGCTATCGCCATCGCCGGTGTCATGGGCGGCAGCGTAGTGAATACGGTGCTGGCGCTGGCTACTGTGGGTTGGACGAAGTACGCCCGCCTCGGGCGCAGCCTCACCCTGAAGCTCACCCAGAGCGAGTTTATGGCGGCGGCCATCACCAACGGCACGAAGCCCTTGGCGCTTCTTTACCGCCACATTTTGCCGAACACCTTCCAGATGGTCATCGTTACGGCTGCCATGGATATCGGCTCTATCATCATGGAGATTGCGGGTCTCTCCTTTTTAGGGTTTGGCGCGCAGCCGCCCACGGCAGAGTGGGGGCTCATGCTGAACGAAGGACGGCAGGTTCTTCAAACGGCGCCTTGGGCGATGATTTTCCCCGGTCTGGCCATCTTAGTGGTGGTAGCAATTTTCAATCTCTGGGGCGACAGCCTGCGGGATCTGATGGATCCCCAGAAGGCGAACTGAATCGGCTGGAGATACGGAAAAAGGCGGTATGGCCCGCGGATGGGGCCTTTCATATCATCTACAACAGAAAGAAGGGTATTTATGGTATTGAATTCTAAACTCAAAAAGCTCGTTACGGCAGGTTTGGCTGTGGGTATGGCGACGACGTTCCTTGTGGGCTGCGGGGGCGGCGGTTCATCTTCGGGGGGCAGTGCTTCCACCCTGAAAGTGGGCGTCACGAACTTCGCTGATACTTTAGAGCCGACGGAGAACTTCTTCGCGTGGGTGGTCATGCGCTACGGCGTCGGCGAGACGCTGGCGAAATTCGACGAGAAGATGCGTACCCAGCCTTGGCTGGCGGAAAGCTGGAAGATCAGCGACGATCATCTGACGTGGACGTTTAAGATCCGCGACAACGTTAAATTCTCCAACGGTGATCCGGTGACGGCGGAAGCGGTTAAAGATTCCATTGAGCGCGCTTTTGCCAAACAGAACCGCGCCAAGACTTTCTTTGAATACACCAGCATCGAAGCCAACGGGCAGGAACTCATCATTCACACGACGAAGCCGGTGCCGAACATGCCGGGGCAGCTGGCTGATCCCTTGTTCCTCATCGTCAACGTGAAGACGGAGAAGGACGGCCGCAATTTCGCTAAAGAAGGTCCCATCGGTACCGGCCCTTACATGGTGGAGAGCTTTACCCGCGATAAGTGCGTTCTCAAGAAGAACCCAAATTATTGGGACGGCCCGGTGCCTTATGAGAGAGTCGAGGTACCTTCCATCGATGATCCGAACACCCGCGCCATGGCGCTCCAGTCGGGGGAGATCGACATGGCGGTCAATATCGCGGCTGGCGATATCGGTCTCTTCCGAAGCAACGACAAGTTCCATGTGGATGAGATCGCCTCGCTCCGCACGGTGCTGGCCCGCATCAACCAGAAGCCGGATCATATCCTGAGCGACAAGCGGGTGCGCGAGGCCTTCATCAGCGCCTGTGACCGCAAGAATTATAATGAAGTGCTCCTGAAGGGAACCTTCATGCCGGGCAAAGCGCCGATCCCGCCGTCTCTCGATTATGACTTCGATAAGTTGACGGATCCCAACAGCTACAATGTGGAACGCGCCAAGAAACTCTTGGACGAAGCGGGCTGGAAGGATACGGATGGTGACGGTATCCGCGACAAGGACGGCAAGCCCTTGCAGCTTGATTTTGTCGTTTACAATAGTCGGGCCGAGCTGCCTCTCTACGCGGAAGCTGTGCAGGCCGACGAGAAGAAGGTTGGCATCGACGTCAAAATCAAGACCGTGGATTACAACCTCATCGACAAGATGGGCATCAACGGTGAATATGATCTCCTGATCTCCAACATCACGACAGCCGCCACCGGTGATCCTCAGAGCTACCTGAATCAGTACTGGCACTCCAACGTGGACGGTTCCAATCCCCAGAACGGTTCCGGCTACAGCAACCCCGAAGTGGATGCGAAGTTGGACGCCCTCAACGTGGAGTTTGATCCGGCAAAGCGCCGCCAGCTTATCATTGAGATTGAACAGCTTTATCTAAATGATGCCGCCAGCCTCTTCCTGGGCTATCCGTATACCAATATCGTCAGCTCCAAGAAGATTAAGAATGCCATTATGCATCCGGCGGACTACTACTGGATCACGAAGGATATTGCCCCGGCGAACTAAGCATCGTTCTTATTTCGCCGCGGGTCACGGGAAAAGCGGAGGGCGAAGCAGCCCTCCGCCATTCTCCTGTCCGAAGGGAGACAATCGCTCTTTTCTGGCCGGGAAACTCGTCATGAAGGGGATATTATGCTATTAGAAGTATCGAATCTTTCCATTTCCTATGGAGATCATCCCATCGTCCATGATGTGAGTCTTTCCCTTGATGAAGGGAAGGTCATCGCTATCGTCGGCGAAAGCGGCAGCGGCAAGACCACCGTCATTCGTGCTATTTTAGGGTGCCTGCCCAATGAAGGGCGCGTCACCGGCGGCAGCATTGTCTTTAACGGGAAAGATCTCCTAAAAAATACGCCGGAGGAATGGCGCAGAATCAGCGGCCGGGATATTTCCATGGTTTTTCAGTCCAGCGGTTCCATGATGGATCCCATCCAGACGATTGGTAAACAGTTCGTGGAGTATATTCGCGAACACGCCGATATGACGGAAGAAGAGGCGGCGAAACAGGCTGTGGCCATGCTGGCCCGCATGAATCTTCCGAATCCGGAAACGATCATGGAGCTTTTTCCCTTTGAGCTTTCCGGCGGCATGAACCAGCGGGTCGGCGTAGCCATGGGGATGTTCTTTCAGCCCAAACTGCTCTTGGCCGATGAGCCGACCTCTGCTCTTGACGTGACGACCCAGGCACAGGTAGTGGAGGAAATGATGGGAATCTGCCGGGACGACAACACGGCGATCATCATCGTTACCCATAACTTAGGCGTGGCGGCGTATATGGCGGATGAGATCATCGTCATGCGTTACGGCGACATCATTGAGCGGGGGACGTCGGAGGAGATCGTCGATCACCCGAAAGAAGATTATACGAAGGAACTTTTGGATGCCGTGCCGCAGATTGGAGATGTGGATCATGGAACATACTAAACCGTCTCAGGAAGTGGTGCTCGACATTCAGCACATGGTGAAAAAATTTGACTTGGGGGGCGGCAAGGTACTCATCGCTGTGAATGATGTTTCCTTACAGCTTCATAAGGGGGAATCTTTGGCCATCGTCGGCGAGAGCGGCAGCGGCAAGAGTACCCTGGTTAAGTGCTTAGTACGGCTGCATCGGCCGACTTCCGGTGCGGCGATTTATGACGGTACCGATCTCATGAAGCTGGGGGGAGAACCTTTGCGGCAAAGCCGCCGCCATATTCAGATGGTGTTTCAGGATCCCAATACAGCCTTTAATCCGAAAATGCGGATCAAGGATATTATCTGTGAGCCTCTGTACAATTTTGATCTTATCAAGTACTCTGAAGCGGAGGCCAAGGCGAAGGAAATGCTGCGCTTGGTGGAACTGCCGGAAGATATCGTGGACCGCTATCCGGCTAATATGTCCGGCGGCCAGCGGCAGCGTATCGGCATTGCCCGAGCGCTGGTGTTAAAGCCCGAGATCCTCGTCTGCGACGAGGCGACCAGTGCCCTCGATGTGTCGGTGCAGAAGAAGATCGTCGATCTGCTTCTCTCCATTCAGAGGAAGACGCAGCTGTCCATCATTTTCATCTGCCATGACTTGGCCTTGGTCTATCAGATGTGCCACCGGGCCGCCGTCATGTATCAGGGAAGTGTCGTCGAGGTGCTGCCCGCCGGAAAGCTCCGGGAGGCGAAGCACCCGTACACGCAGAAGCTTTTAAGCTCCATCTTCCCCTTGCGGGGAAAGAAACGGTTCGTAGTATCTGCGCCGGAAGGGCAAAGCCCTGCCGAAATGTCGGTAAGCTGATCCTTTCGATGGCGCGTGCGACGGCGGAAGAATCGCCACAGGGGGCGAGGGCTTCTTGCGGGGCGGGCCGCCGAAGATATGAAAGAAGGAAAAAATAGAGGAGGAATTTATGTGGATAGGTATTTTATGTGTGAAATGTTTATTCGACATGCGTTGAATTGTCAGCGAAATGCGTATAACGGCTTGGTTGATGCGTCTATTATTGAGCGAGATGAACTTCATCGTATAAAACCGATAATTGCTATGGCAATGTACGCTACGATACAAAATATAGGTCAAGAGTATAATGATCGGGCTGAAAACTTGCTGTGTGAGTTACTCCAATCTGATAATCGAGATGAAATACTTGATATAGTCGAAAGATTTAGAAATGAATTTGACGATCAAGGCAGGCGGTAAGCTTTGTGAGCAGGCACCTTTTGACGCTACTGGAGGATTAAGACGTAACATTGGTTACAATTCTCTGAGGAGTATTGTAACATCAGGAGGTTCTGTTTTTAGAAGGGATTCTGTAGGCAAGGTGATGTTTTCTTGCTTACAAAACATATTATACGAGGAGGTAATAACGTGAAGAAATTCTTAACCGCTGCGGCGACCGCCGCGGCTATCATGACCGCCAACGCGGTGGGCTTCGCCGCCGCCAATCCCTTTGAGGATGTACCGGCGGATCACTGGGCCTACGACGCGGTGGCACAGCTTGCCGCTGACGGCGTCATCGAGGGTTACGGCGACGGTACTTATCGGGGGGACCAGGAGATTACCCGCTACGAAATGGCTCAGATGGTGGCCCGGGCTATGGCCCGCACCAATGTCAGCAGTGCTGATCGTGCCATGATCGACCGTTTAGCCGCTGAATTTGCCGACGAACTGAACAGCCTTGGCGTTCGCGTAGCCGCCTTGGAAAAAAAGGTAGACAACGTGAAGTGGAAGGGCTGGATCGGCTATGAGTACTGGAACGATCGACATGAGGGAACAACGCACTATAATCTGCAGAGATTCCAGTTTCAACTGAACCCGATTGTTCAGATTAATGAGCATTGGCAAGGTCGAGCGCGGCTGAAATATCTGTCTGACGCCAATACGGCTTCCAATATTGGGGCCAATGCAGGAGACGACAGCAAGTTCGAGATGGACCGTATCTGGGCCGAAGGGAAATACGGCACGACGAAGATCCAGCTCGGCAAGATCTCTTACGAAACCCGCTTGGATCGGGGCCTTGTCTTAGGCAATCGTCTCGCCGGCGGAATTTTGACTTTTGGCAATCAGCTTCAGGCGACTATCGGTGCGGGGCGTCAGGCGCGGGATCCGAACCGGAACCGGGCTAATACAGTTGATAATATGCAGTTCTTGGAATTGACCTATCATGCCAATGACAAGTTTGACCTTGGGGCCGCGTATTATCATTTGAAAAATAAAAGAGCTTATAAAGACGGTGCTGGTCGGTTCTGGAAAAGCTGGGATAATTCCTCGGATGCCTTCGGCAGCGAAACCCGCAATATCTGGGAAGTAGGTATGACCTATACTTTCTCCCCGAAATGGCTCATGAACCTCGCTTATGCCCGTTCCAACGGCGACTGGGCATCGAAATATAAGCAGGCATACAATATTGAGTTTGATTATAACGGGGGCCGCTATCCCGATATGAAGCCGGGGAATTTCGGTGCGTTCATCGCCTACCGGCATATGGGACGGGGCGCTGTTATTTTTCCCACCTATGATGAAACCTATACCTTTACCAATAACGGAACCGTTCGGGGATTCAATGTCGGGGCAGCGTATGTTTTCGATAAGAACATTATGGGAACGGTGCTCTATTTCCGTGGCAAAGAGCTCGGAGATAGTTCGGATCGTGATACTTCCACGTTATATACGACGCTCCAATTTTTCTTCTGAGTTTTATTTTCATGCGAGATTTTTTCGCGGCAGCCTTTGCGGGCTGCCTTTTTTGTGGAGCATACCAGTAAAACGGCTCGGTGAATCAAGATTCGTATACAAATAACATAGAAAGAAAAACGACAGCGCCATACTGTCTGATTGGTAAAAGGGCAGCACAGCCTGCTTTGTGGCGGCTGGCGGCTGTTTTCTCCCGGGAAGAAAACTTAAGAAAAAAGATAAAAAACAATGTTGACTTTTTGACTTTATGGTAGTATATTCTTTATAGACAGTTAGCACTCCCCTTGGTTGAGTGCTAATCATGGGGGACGAGGCGGATGGATGAGCGGAAAGAACGCATTCTGCGAGCGATCATACAGGATTATATCGGATCGGCGGAACCGGTAGGCTCTCGGACCATCGCCCGCAAATACGATTTGGGCGTCAGTCCGGCCACTATTCGCAACGAGATGGCCGATTTGGAAATGCTCGGTTACTTGGAGCATATTCATACCTCTTCGGGGCGTATCCCGTCTTCTAAGGGATATCGTTTTTACGTGGAGGATCTCCTTCCGCCGCCGGATTTGGGGGCGGAGGAGAAGGCGCGGATTGAGCGCTGGTATCGTGAGCGGGTGCGGCGCATTGAGGAAGTCTTTCAGGAAACGGCGCGGCTCATTTCCCGCCTGACGCGCAATCTTTCCTTCGTCTTAGCTCCTCAGATGGCTCAAGCGGCCTTTCGCTGTCTGCAATTTCTACCTCTCGACCCGCGGCGGGCCATCGCCGTCTTGATGACGGACGCGGGCTTTGTGGAAAATCGAATCGTGGCGATCCCAGATGGAGCGACCTTTGAGGATTTTCAGCGGATGGCCCGGGTGATCAACGACTGTCTGGCGGGAAAGACCTTGGATGCCATTTCGGCGGCGACGATGAAGCGAATCCGCCGAGAGGTGGGCGATGCGGCGCTCTATGAGGCGGCGGTGGAGATCATCCATCGGGCACTGGATACGGAACAGCAAGAGCGGCTTTACTTAGGCGGCACCACGGAGTTGATGGAGCAGCCGGAGTTTCACGATGTGGAGCGGGTGAAGGAGATCCTCCTGATGTTGGACT
>CAJPQU010000056.1 GCA_905372875.1 uncultured Schwartzia sp.
CCTTGAAAACGTTCACTTCCGTGGGCAGAATATCTCCCCCCGCTTCCGTCCACGCCATGCCGGTGGCGACGCCTACCATGGGTTCCTCCATGCCGCGGGTGCGAAGGAATTTCGGCCGGCCCAGATAATCCTCCAACTGGCGGACGGTAACTTTGATCGTCGTTTTCCCTTCCTCCACCACCGCCCGAGCGGCTCGGCGACAGATTTGCCCAATGCGCCGCTCCAATTCCCGCACCCCCGCTTCCCGCGTGTAGGCAGAAATGATCTTAGCGATGACGCCCGGCCCTAAGGTCAGCGCCCGATCGGAAAGGCCGTTTTCCCGCCGCTGCCGGGGCAGAAGATAGCGCTTGGCGATCTCTTCTTTCTCCTGTTCCGTGTAGCTGGACAGGGTGAGCACCTCCATGCGGTCGCGCAGGGCGCGGGGAATGTTCCCTAAATCGTTGGCCGTAACAATCCAGAAGACTTGCGACAAATCAAAGGGTAAGTCCACATAGCGATCATTAAAGGTATCGTTTTGCGCCGGATCCAGCACCTCAAGGAGGGCCGCTGCCGGATCCCCCTGATAATCGTGGCTGAGCTTATCCACCTCGTCCAGGAGAAAAACTGGGTTTTTGACCCCAGCCCGGCGCAGCCCCTCAATGATGCGTCCCGGCATGGCTCCCACATAAGTGCGACGATGACCGCGGATCTCCGCCTCGTCGCGAATGCCGCCCAAAGAAGCCCGGGTAAACTTGCGCCCGATGGCCCGAGCCACAGAAGAAGCCAGGGAAGTCTTTCCCACCCCTGGCGGCCCCACCAGACAGAGAATAGGTGCTTTCAGCCGGACGATTTCCTCGCCATCCTCGTTCTGCGCCGACGATGCCTCCGCCATCAGCTTATGCACCGCCAAATGTTCTAAGATGCGATCCTTTACTTTTTCCAGCCCGTAGTGATCGCGATTGAGGATCCGGGCCGCCCTTTTGATCTCAATATTATCGGGGGTTGATTTTTCCCAAGGCAACGATAGCAGACAATCGATGTAGGTGCGGATGACACCGCCCTCCGCCGAATAGTTCCCCATGGCTTCCAGGCGCTGAATTTCTTTTTCGATGACTTGGCGCACCGCCTCGGGATATCGGCCCTCTTTGAGCTTCTCCTGCCAGGCGGTGATTTCCGCCTGACGGCCGTCTTTATCGCCCAATTCATTCTGAATAGCCTTCACTTTTTCCCGCAGGTAATATTCCTTTTGCAGCTTTTCGATCTGACGGCGCACCTGCGAGCCAATCTTGCGTTCCAACGCCAGAACTTCCATCTCTCGGGTCAAAAGCCCGAAGAGGCGTTCCATACGAGGATGTACCTCTAAAAGTTCCAAAACTTCCTGCTTCGTTTCCGGCGTGAGGTTCAGATGGCTGGCGATAAGATCGGCCAAACGCCCCGCATCCTCAATGATGGCCACAGAAACCAGCGCTTCCGGTGGAATTTTTTTGCTGAGCTTCACCCACTCCTCAAACTGATGGACGACGCTGCGGGTCAGCGCCTCCATTTCCATGGAGGGATCAATCTCGTCTTTATGGAGGACGACGCTGACTTGGTCGTAATTAGGGAGCGCCTTAAATCCTCTCAATTCACCGCGGCAAATGCCTTCCACCAAAACACGAAACGCTCCCCCCGGCATTTTGAGGAGCTGGCGTACCTCTGCCACCGTCCCCACGTCGTAGAGATCGGCGCGTTTCGGTTCGTTTACGTCCGGATCGCGCTGGGCGCAGAGCAGAATGCGCCGATCCTCGGTCATGGCTTGCTCCAGTGCCGCCACGGAGCGCTCCCGTCCCGCGTCCAAGTGAATGATCATATAAGGGAAAACCACCATGCCCCGCAGGGGCAAGAGCGGCATCTTGATCGCTTTTTCCATTCAAAAACTTCTCCTTCCTCACCGCACGGGGACATAAACATCCCGTCTGCCTTCCCGGCACATAAAAGGCAGGGGCCCGCCCCTCGGCCCCCCACAGCACCTGTCTCAGGCCCGATGCTGCCGGAGGCCAAAGTCAAGCCCCTGCGATCGTATGCTTTTCGCGCCGAAGGTCGCCTTTGGGCACACCCGTCTTTCTCAAGCGGTCGCCGCCCGTTTCCCCAGGGCATGGTTCCCCTTGTTCTTATCGATGACCAGTTCCGGCTCCTTATGCTGGCTGACCACTTCCGCTGTCACCCGGCAAAGGGACGCACCCTCGATGGAGGGCACCTCAAACATGACATTGCGCATGATGTCCTCAATGGCCGCCCGCAGGCCCCGCGCCCCGGTCTTATGCTGGAGGACGTTCTTGGCGATAAGGCGCAGCGCCTCCTCATCAAAGAGGAGTTTTACTCCGTCCATGGCCAAGAGCTTTTGATATTGCTTTACCAAAGCGTTCTTCGGCTCTGTCAGGATCCGCATGAGCGCCTCTTCTTCGAGAGCCGCCAGCGTCACCACCACCGGCAGCCGCCCGACAAATTCCGGGATCAGACCGTCCTTTAAAAGATCTTCCGGCAGAACGTGCCGCAACGTCTCGCCGATGTTGCGCTCCGTTCGAGATGCAATGGCCGCGCCAAACCCCATATTTTTCTTACCCAGCCGCTCTTCGATGATCTTTTCAATCCCATCGAAAGCGCCGCCGCAGATGAAGAGGATGTTCGTCGTATCGATCTGGATAAGTTCCTGATGGGGATGCTTGCGCCCCCCCTGGGGCGGCACCGAGGCTTTGGTGCCTTCCAGGATTTTAAGAAGAGCCTGCTGCACCCCTTCTCCTGAAACGTCCCGCGTGATGGAAGGATTTTCTGTCTTGCGGGCGATCTTATCGATCTCGTCGATGTACACGATGCCCTTCTCCGCCCGCTCCACGTCATAATCTGCGGCCTGAATGAGCTTGAGGAGGATATTCTCCACGTCTTCGCCTACATAGCCCGCTTCCGTCAGGGACGTGGCGTCGGCCATAGAAAAGGGGACGTTCAGAATGCGGGCCAGTGTCTGTGCCAAGAGTGTCTTGCCGCTGCCCGTAGGCCCCAGCATAAGAATATTGGATTTTGCCAGCTCCACGTCGTCATTTTTCGTCGACGCCGGCAAACGGATACGCTTGTAATGGTTGTAGACGGCCACCGAAAGGGCCTTTTTCGCCGCTTCCTGCCCGATGACATATTGATCTAAGATCTCGCAGATTTCCTTAGGCTTGGGAAGGTCTGCCAGATCGCCCTCCGCCATGCCGTCGGGGCCTCCAGCCACGGCCACGTTGCAAAGGTCGATACACTCATCGCAAATGTAAACCCCCGGTCCTTCCACCAGTTTTTTTACCTGATCCTGCGCCTTACCACAAAAAGAGCACCGGAGGATCCCCTTATCTTCTCCGCCTAATTTCATATCTCCACCGCCCCTCAGTTTCCGCTCTTTTTCGACGGCGGGCGCGCCGTGATGACCTCGTCGATCAGCCCGTAGGTTTTCGCTTCCTCCGCGTTCATGAAGTTATCCCGCTCCGTATCCTCGATGATACGCGCCCGATCCTGCCCGGTATGCTTTACCAGGATATCGTTGCCGATCTCCCGCAGACGCAGAATTTCCTTCGCTTGGATCTGAATGTCCGTCGACTGGCCCTGGGCGCCGCCGTGGGGCTGATGAATCATGATCCGTGCCAAGGGCAGGGCGTAGCGCTTCCCTTTCGTTCCGGCCGCTAAGAGAAGCGACCCCATACTGGCCGCCTGCCCGATGCAGATCGTGGATACGTCAGGGCGAATGTACTGCATGGTATCGTAAATGGCTAGTCCCGCCGTTACTACACCGCCGGGACTGTTAATGTAGAGATGGATATCCTTATCCGGATCTTCCGACTCCAAGAAAAGGAGCTGGGCCACCACCACATTGGCCACGTTATCGTCAATAGGGCCGCCGATGAACACGATGCGATCCTTGAGCAGCCGGGAATAGATATCGTACGCCCGCTCCCCCCGGTTCGATCGCTCGACGACCATGGGAATCAATGCACTCATTCTAAAACCTCCTCCGAGGGACAAACTTACGCTTCCTGCGCCGCCAAATGATCCACAATGAATTTCGCGGTCTTGCGGCGCATGACCGTGATGGCCAGATCGCCGACGCGCCCCTGCTCGGTGACAATCTTTTTCACCTGCGCCGGTTTCGCGCCGTACATCTGCGCCATCATCGCCACTTCCATATCCAAGTCGGCGGGTTCCACTTTGATCCCCTCCGCTTTAGCCACCGCTTCCAGCATGAGATCCGTGCGGACGTTTTTCGCGGCCGTCTCCCGGTATTCTTCCCGCAGTTTCGCTATATCAGAGCCGGAATACTGCAAATACTGCTCAAACTTCATGCCCTGCTGCTCGAGACGCATGGCCAGTTCCCGAAGCATCTGGGTGATGCGCTCCTCAATCATGACAGGGGGAATGTCCACGGTGATGTTTTCCGCCGCCTTGTCGATGGCAGCCACCCGACGGTCGTTCTCCGCTTTCTGCGCCGCCGCCTTCTCCATCTTCTCCCGAACATCCTTTTTCAGCTCTTCCACCGTATGAAAGACACTGACCTTCTCCACGAAGGCGTCGTCCAGCGCCGGCAGTTCCTTGTGCCGGATGGTATGCACCGTGCATTGGAACACGGCGTCTTTCCCCGCTAATTTTTTCTCATGATAATCCGCGGGGAACGTGACCTTCACCTCGCGCGTCTCCCCGGCTTTCGCCCCCACCAGCTGATCCTCGAAGCCGGGAATAAAGCTGCCCGATCCGATCTGCAGGGGATAATCTTTCCCTTCCCCGCCTTCAAACGCTTCACCGTCGACAAAGCCCTTAAAGTCCAGCGTCACCAAGTCCCCCTTAGCCACAGCTGCACCCTCCGGCGCGTCCACCAATTTCGCCTGCCGTTCGCGCATCTTATTGATGTGTTCGTCCACCTGTGCCTCGGTAACTTCTTCCGCCGCCTTCTCCACCTTGAGCCCCTTGTACTCGCCCAACGTCACTTCCGGCTTCGGCGTCACCGTAGCCTTAAAGATGAGGGGTTTTCCCTCTTCCACTGTGACCCGTTCAAACTGCGGGTAAGTCGCCAGCTCTAATTTTTCCTGTTCCATTGCTTCATTAAAGGCTTTCGGTCCCATATTCTCGTAGGCTTCGTCGAGAATCGCCTGGAGTCCCACTTCCCGCTCTACGATGCGTCGCGGGGCCTTACCCCGGCGAAAGCCGCGGATGTTCACCTGATTCGCAATGCGCTTAACCGCCGCCTCAATGGCCTTACTCCATTCTTCTTCCGGAACCTCAATCGTCAAAACAACCTGTCGGTTGTCGCCATTTTCTTTCGTGAGTTTCATCGTCGGAAACGACCTCCTGTTTCGCTTTTCATCGTCCGGGTCAGAACGCGCCCGGCTATGTCATGCTAAAGTATGATATCATAAAACCGCAGCCAGCACAAGTTAAGACGAAATTTCCCCAAAAATCCTCTCATGGGAGAAGGAATACAGCCCTAAACCGTAGAATTAGAAACTGATTTAGTTTTTGGCTTTCCTGCGCCGCCGGGGCGAATTTTCGGGCGGCACACTGATGATAGTAAAACATATTTTGGGATGGAAGGAGGGATTTTCGTGACGGCTTTCCAGATCCGGCACGACAAGAGCATCGTCGGCTCCCCGGCGCTCCATATGAGCAGCCTGGCGGTCATTCTCTTCGCTTTCTGGCTTCTTCTCTCGGGAAACACGGAGATAAAATTCCTGACTTACGGAGTTCTCACCTCCCTCATTACGGCTTGGATTACTTATCCTCTGCTTCTCATTCCCAATGAAACGGGAACACGAAAGTATTTCCTCTTAGGCGTAAATCCGTTAAAGCTTGTTTTCTACCTTTTCTGGCTCTTCTGGCAGCTCGTTTTGGCGAATTTGGACGTCCTTCGGGCTACGGTGCGCCCGGAGATTGAAATCGATCCTCGGGTAGTGCGGTTTCGCTATCAAGCCGACCACCCCATGGCTAAGGTCTGTCTGGCCAATTCCATCACCTTGACCCCCGGGACTGTCACCATCGACGTGGCCGAGGACGGCGTCTTCACCGTTCACGCCCTCACCGCCGGATCCGCCAGCGGACTCAAGGAAGGCGGCATGCAGAAAAAAGCTGCCTGGCTCTTCGAAACGCCATATACCTTTGAAATAATCGGGGAGGATTTCTGACATGCACAGCTTAATTATGGTCACTGTCGTCCTCCTTCTTCTAACTATCGGATTGATGCTACAGCGCCTCTTCCAAGGGCCCACCATCTTCGCCCGCATGAATGCATTAGGCGTCATCACCGCCGACACCATTCTCCTCATCGTCCTCTTCGGTTTCTTAGACGGACAGCCGGGCATGTATGTGGATCTCGCCATGGCTTACGCTATGATGGGCTGCCTCGGCTCGGTAGTGCTGGCGAAATATTTAGGAGGGAAGAAGTTATGATCGCGGGCGTATCCCTACAGGAAATCGTCGCCGGAGCGCTCTTGGGGCTGGGACTCATCTTCCTCAGCGGCTCCCTCATCGGCATGCTCCGCCTCCCGGACTTTTACAGCCGAATACACGCTTCCGGAAACAGCGAGACCCTCGGCGTCATGCTGGTATTTCTGGGTTTGGCCGTCTACAACGGCGTTTCCGTTACCTCGGCGAAGATTCTCCTCATTTCCTTCTTTCTCTTCGCCGGCAACCCCATCGGCTCCCACATCCTCGCTAAAGCCGCTTACAAAACCGGCCTGCCGGTATGGACACGTCAGCATCCCATAGGGGACACTCCAGAAGAGGAAAATGAGGAAGGAAAGGAGCCGGTAGGCCATGCAGATATACACCATTGAGGCACTGCTTCTCCTCTTTCTCATCCTGATCACCATCTGCATCATCTACGAACGGGATCTCTTGAGCGCCGTAATGACCTATAGCGCCTTCAGCTTCTGCGCCGTTCTCTTATATCTGATGATGGGTTCGCCGGACGTGGCCTTTACCGAGGTCGTGGTGGGAACGGTATCCACGATCTTCTACGTCATCGCCCTGAAAAAAATCGACAGGTGGTGTAAATAATGCGTGGTTTCGTCATCACGGTACTGGCTCTTCTCACCGGTCTCTTTTGCAGCAGCGTTATCTTCCTGCCGGCCATTGGCGACCCTAAGAGCGCGCCTAATCAGCATATCACGCCGGTCTACATCGCCCAGAGCGAGCTTGATACTGGTTCTCCCAATATCGTCACCGGCACTTTAGCGGACTACCGCGGTTTCGATACCATGTGGGAGACGACGGTAATGTTTCTCTCGGGGCTCACGGCGGCCCTCATCCTTAGCAAGTCCACCATGGGCCGCCGTCCGGAGAAGGAGGATGATTACGAATGAAGGAACCTTTCGGCGGCATCCTCCTCCATATCGCCTTTCGCCTCTTAGTCCCCTTTAGCCTCGTCTACGCCATCTACGTTTTAATTCTGGGGGAGACATCGCCCGGCGGCGGCTTTCAGGCGGGCGTCGTCTTAGCCTTCGGCATTGTCCTCGCCCGGCTCATCTTGGGTGAAGACACGCCCGTCTTCAATATCAAGCTCAAAAACTCGCTGGCCTTGGCCGGGATCGGTACCTTTATCTACGCCTTGGCAGGCTGGCTCACGCTCTTTGGCGGGGGAAAATTCTTAGACTATGGCTTTCTTCCCTTCGCCATAGAGGAAACCCACGAACTCCATGCCCTCGGCATCCTCATCATCGAAATCGGCGTTACCGTCTGCGTCATGATGACCATTTTGAACATCATGGACGTGGTCACGAAAAGGAGTGATGATTGATGGAAGCGTTGAATGATTTCCTCGCCCACCGGGGCATTTACACGCTGGTCATGATCCTCTTTTTCTTAGGCGTGTACGGCATGGTGCTGGCCAAAAATTACCTAAAAAAACTCATGGCCATGAACGTCATGCAGGTGGCCGTCATCTTCTTCTACCTCTGCTTCGCCCAGAAAGAGGGGGGCATGATCCCCATCTTGGTGCCGGGGAACGTGGATCCGGCCAGCTACATCAACCCGCTCCCCCACGCCCTCATGCTCACCGCCATCGTGGTCAGCATGGGGACCACCGGCGTGGCCATTGCCCTCTTGATGCGAATCAAGGAATTTTACGGTTCCGTTGAGGAAAAAGAGGTATTAAGGAGGGCCAGTAAATGAATCTCTGGACGCACAGTCCTGTATTCATCGTACTCCTGCCGCTGACGGCTTCACTGCTCTGCCTGGCGTTTAGCCGGCTGCATCGCCACTTAGGCGCGTGGCTGGTACAGCTTTCTTTATTTGCGGCGTTTCTCTTTTCCTTGGCCACCCTGCGGCAGGTACTGTCCGTCGGCGGACAAAGTTTTCATTACTGGATGGGAAACTGGCAGCCCCCCATCGGCATCGAATTCGCTGTCGACCCCTTAAATACGTCAGTGGTCTGCATGATCACTTTCATTTCTCTGGTAGTGAGTTTCTACAGCAAGCCCTTTCTCGCCAACGAAGACTGGCTCCATTACGGCGGCTACTACACTCTCTACGGTCTTTTGACTGTAGGGCTCTGCGGCATGACCGTCACCGGCGACGTCTTCAACATGTACGTCTACCTCGAAATCATGTCCCTCGCGGGCTACGGCCTCATCGCCCTGGGCGGGAAAAAATCCATGCTGGCCGCCTTTCGCTATCTTCTCGTGGGCACCATCGCCGCGTCCTTCTACCTCATTGGCATCGGTTATCTTTACGCCATGACCGGCTCCCTCAACATGGCCGACATCGGGCTTCGCATTCAGCCTTTCATCCATACGCCCCTCTTCGCTTTCACTGTGGCCTGCTTTCTCATCGCCTTCGGTATCAAGATGGCGCTTTTCCCCCTTCACGGCTGGCAGCCTGACGCTTACACTTACTCCCATCCGGGGGCGGCGGGTCTCATCTCCGGCTGCATGAGCAAAGTACCGGCCTACGCCATGCTGCGCTATTTTTTCTATGTTTTCGGCGTCCACAACACGGTGATGGAAGCGCTGACCAACGTCTTGGGGATCATGGGCATCTCCGGTATCCTCATCGGCTCGGTGATGGCGCTGGCCCAATACGATTTTCGCCGGATGCTGGCCTACTCGTCAGTGGCACAGCTGGGCTACATCGCCGTGGGCATGGCTATCGGCAACATCTACGGCTTCATCGGCGCGGTTTTGCATCTCATCAACCACGCCTTCATGAAATGCTGCCTCTTCCTCATCGTGGGCGGTATCACCTACCGCTTCGGCGAAGTCAATCTCTACCGCCTGGGAGGCCTCAACAAGAAAATGCCCGTCTCCAGCATCGCGGTGGTGTTAGCCGTTCTCTCCATGGTAGGGATTCCTCCCACCTGCGGTTTTTTCAGTAAATGGTACCTCATGCTGGGGGCCTATGAAGGCGGCCAAAACGTCTACATTGCCGTCTTGGTGATCAGCTCTCTTTTGAACGCCATCTATTATTTCCGTATCATCGAGCAGATGTTCATCCAGCGCGAAGCCTCCCTCACCGAGCTCCACGGACCGGAAGGCCAGCTCGGCATGCCCCTCAATATGGTCATCCCCATCGGCGTCACGGGACTGGCTATTCTCCTCTTAGGTCTCTACAGCAGTACGCTGGTCACGGATATTGTCAAAATTGGATTGCCGGAGGTGTTCCTGCGATGACAGTCATCGATCCGCGGCCGTTTCTGGCCATCGGCATCCCCTTTTTAGCGGCCCTCCTGGTCTCCGTCAGCCATAAACATCCCAATATCCGGGAAATGTGGAGCACCGTTGCCTCTCTCCTCTTGGTGAGCACCATCCTCAGCATGGCGGGAGGCGTCGTCCATGGGATAACCTACGAATATACACTGTTCGCCCTGACGGACACCATTGGACTCACCATGCGGGTCGACCCGGCGGGGATGATCTTCGCCGCCTTGGCATCAATCCTCTGGGTTCCCATCAATTTTTACAGTATCGGCTACATGCGGAACAATCACGAAGACATGCAGACCGGCTATTTCGCCGCCTTCGCCCTCTGCATCGGGGCGACCATGGGGATCGCCATGGCAGCGAACCTCTTAACTTTCTTCGTCTTCTATGAAATCCTTACCCTCTCCAGCTATCCCCTCGTTCTCCACGAGCGGGACGAGGAGGCTTTGTTGGCGTCGCGTAAATATCTCGCTTACACCCTCGTTTCCGGTCAGCTCTTTTTGGCGGCCACGGTGGGGGTCTATTGCATCGCGGGAACGATGGACTTTCGCATGGGAGGATTCCTCTCCCTCGACATGGCCCCGGCGTGGGTGCTTCAGCTTCTCTTCGTCCTGATGATCATGGCGGGCAGCGTCAAAGCGGCGGTCATGCCGCTCCACGGCTGGCTTCCTGCCGCCATGGTAGCCCCCACCCCGGTAAGCGCCCTCTTACACGCCGTGGCAGTAGTCAAGACCGGCGCCTTCGCCGTACTGCGCATTTTAGGCTTTGTCTTTGGGCCGAAGCTCTTGTCGCAGCTTGGCATCGCCGACGTCTTGGCCTGGGCGGCCGTCATCACCATCATCGCCAGCTCCTTCATTGCCTTGAAGCAGGACAACCTAAAGCGCCGGCTGGCCTTCTCCACCATCGGGCAGCTCAGCTATATCGTCTTAGGCGGCGCGCTCCTCACGCCGCTGGCCTTTAAGGGCGCGTATCTGCACTTGGTGGCCCACGCTGTCATGAAGATCACCCTCTTCATGTGTGCCGGCTGCATTATCGTCCGCACCCACCTCCACGACATCAGTGAGATGGATGGTATCGGCCACCGTATGCCCATCACCATGGGCTGCTTCGCCATCGCCTCCTTAGGCATCGCCGGAACCCCCTTCGTGGTGGGTTTTATCAGCAAATGGAACTTAGCCATGGGCGCGATCCAAGCGGGACAGCCCCTCTTCGTGGCCGTTTGGGCCGCTTCCGGCATCCTGGCCATGGCCTACCTCATGCCCGTGGTACGCATGGCATTTTTTAAGCCGGAGCCGGCCAAAGACCCCCGGCGCTACGGCTCCATCAGCTACTTTATGCTGATCCCCATCTGCTTCACGACGATCTTGGCTGTGGTCTTAGGCATTGATCCGGAAATTTTCCCGCCGGACTTCTATCAATTGGCGCAAATGGCTTCGGAAGGCATTGCCGGAACCTGGTGGGGGTGGTTTAAATGATGGATCTCATCACCAATCGCCGCCAACGCCTGCGGGCTATTCTCTTCGCCCTCATTCTCGGGATTCTCGCGTTCGCCGCGGCAATGAGTGCCGGGGCTTACGACAGCAACGCCGAAAACCTTTTGGAACGTCCGGGGGCTATGATCCTCTTCGCCTTCGTCGGCTGCTGGCTGCTCATTCTGCTGGCCAAACTCATCCTGACGCCGCTTTTACAGCGGGAGGAAAATTATTATGAGGAAGGAAGTGACGACGACCATGTTTGAAAACTTCCATCCGGGCATCCTCTTCATTTTAGTGGGACTCTTCGCCGCCCTCTGCGACGCGAAGCCCCGCCGGATGATCTTGGCCTGCTGCCCCGTCCTCGCCCTCCTCAGCCTGTGCCAGATCCCCCTGGGAACCGACCTTGCTTTTCCCTTTTTGGGAGACTTCACCCTGCGCTATCTTTTCGTGGATCCTCTGAGCTTCATCTTCGGCATCATCTTTTGTATTTTAGGCATCATCGGCGGGATTTACAGCTGCCACAACAAAAGCCCCTTGGAAGCTTTCTGCTCCATGGCCTACGTTGGATCCTCCATCGGCGTCGTCCTGGCCCATGACTGGATCACCTTCCTCTGCTTTTGGGAACTGGAAGCCGTCACTTCCACCTTTCTCATCTGGAATGATCCCCGCCCGGGCAGCAAGAACGCCGGTATCCGCTACATTCTCATCCACACCCTGAGCGGCAACTGCGTCCTCTTCGGTGTCATCCTGAAATTGGTGGCAGGGGATCTTCTCGTCCACAACTTAACGAGCGGTCCTCATGATTTAGCCTTCTGGCTGATCCTCTTGGGCTTTTCCATCAACGCGGCGGCGGTTCCTCTCCACGGCTGGCTGGTGGATGGCTATCCAGCGGCCACCCTGACGGGCAG
>CAJPQU010000057.1 GCA_905372875.1 uncultured Schwartzia sp.
TATTTATGCTATCCAAAGATTTATTTCTTTGATGGAGAATACTTTCGCTTCGGGAGGCGACAGCGATGAATATGTTGGAAAAACTCAAAAATTTACTCATGCCGGAAATTATTGAAGAAGAAGAGATTGAGGAGCAGGAAGACGTGGCGATGGAAGAAACACGCCAAGTGGTGAATGGAACTCCGCTCGTTTCGCCTTTCGATCGGCCTAAACCGGCCATGGCTTCGGCTCGGCCGCAGCTTTCTGTCCGCGCGAATCAGGTGGAGGAATTGGCGGTGGATATTTACGTTCCCACGGCTTTTGCGCAAGTGGCGGGCATTGCCGACGATTTGATCGCCAAGAAGGCTGCGATCGTGAATTATGAGAGGGTGGAAGGGAACGAACAGCGCCGTATCTGCGATTTCATCAACGGTGTATGTTACATCTTGGACGGAGAAGCGCGCCGGATATCGGACGGCATGGTACTGTACGTTCCGACGGGCGTCAACGTCGTGTCGGCGCGGACGGCTGCCGCTAAAAAATAAGCAGGGTTCATTTCAGCAAAGCGATGGGGCGACCGGTCGCTTTGCTTTCTTTATGCCCTTTTTAGGGTACGGGAAAGGAGCGGATTTTTTGCTGCGGGATGAGGAGATATTGGAGAGCGTTTTGTCTGAATTTGAAAAATTGGCGGCGATTCCCCGGCCTTCGGGGGAGGAGAGAGCCGTCAGCGACTATTTGCGCGGTACATTTTCCCGGCTGGGCTGTACGGTAGTACAGGACGATGTGTACAATGTGATCGCTGATTTGGCGGCGACACCGGGCTATGAGCGGGTGCCGCGGACGATTTTGCAGGGACACATGGATATGGTGTGCGTGGCCGACGAAGGTGTGGTCTATGATCCTCGGCGCGATCCCATCCGGTTGGTGAGGACGGAGAAGTATCTCGCGGCCGACGGAACGAGTCTGGGGGCTGATGATGGCATCGGGGTGGCGGAGATCCTGCACCTCGTTCAGCACGCGCCGGAGCCTCATGGGCCGCTGCGCGCGATCATCACCGTAGACGAGGAGACCGGCATGACCGGAGCGCGCCGTTTGGACGCAAAATATTTGGCGGATGCGGCCTTTTGCCTGAATTGTGATTCCGAAGAAGACGATCTTTTAACTGTGGGGAGCGCCGGCGGTTTAGATATGGAATATCGCCGCTTACTTCATTGGCGTCCGGCAGGGAACGGTTCGGCGTGGAAACTCACGGTGGGCGGGCTCAAGGGCGGTCATTCCGGAGAGCGGATTGGGGACGGGCGGGGCAACGCCATCCAAATTTTGGCGCAGATACTTTTTTCCATGGGACAAGAGGGTATTCCGGTGGCTGCTGCCTCCCTGGAAGGCGGGACGGCGCGCAATGCGATTCCGGCAACGGCGGCGGCGATTTTTGTTTCCAACGTTGAGGAAGAAAAGATTCGGCAGGTTATGGTAGGGCAAAAACAGCGTTTTTTGTCCGCATACGGCAGCGTTGATCCGAAGATCACCTTGCAGTTAGTACCGGTGGCGAAGCCGGAGCAGGTGATGGCGGCGGAAGATGCGGCAGCGCTGATGGAGCTGATTCTCGTCCTCCACAGCGGCGTTTATGCCATGTCCCCGCATTTGCCGGGACTGGTGGAAACTTCGGCCAACCTGGGCCTTTTGCAGACGGAAGAAGATGAAGCGTGGTTCACCTACTATCCTCGTTCCAGTGTCGATGAGAAACTGCGCTGGTTTCAGAACACGGGACGCTTTTTCGGGGAGAAGTTCGGCTGTTCGGTGCGGATCGGAGAGCCGATGCCTGCTTGGCAGGAGCGCCCCGACAGTCCACTGGCAGAATTGGCGGCTCGGGTCTTTCAGGAGCAGCGGGGACAAAAAATGCGCGTTGCGGCCATCCATGCGGGCTTAGAAGCCAGCTTTTTGGTAAAAAAGAATCCTGCCATCGACGTCGTTTCCGTCGGTGTCACCACGCTTGATATTCATAGTCCCCGGGAAAGGCTCCTGCTTTCCACCGTAGCCCCGCAGATTCGTCTCCTATCCGAGATTTTGCGCCGCATCGCCATTGGTGATTTTTGAGGATCATACCGATAAAAAAAGAAGCCCTTTAGGGCTTCTTTTTTTATCCTTTACTGCCGATGGTCAGCTCGTTTACGATAGGACAACGCTTTCCTATGCGCCGTACAATGATGGCGGCGGCGACGGAGAAGGCTGCCACTGCGCCATAAAAGAGAAGTGCCAGAGGGGCAGTCATGACGAGCTGGGCACGGGTAATGAAAAGGCTGATATAGGTGATGATGACCGGGTGGACGAGATAAGCGAAATAAGAATGGCGTCCGAGAAGAGAAAACAGGGGATTCAGCCAGTGAGGATAGCGCTGGAAAGTGAATTCCGTGAAAAAGAAAAGTGACGCGCCCAACGTATAGAGAATCCCGGCCGGGCAGAGCTGATGGGCCATATTGATGGCTCCGACAGGGGGGTAGTGATCCACATAAAGAAGCCAGTAATAATATCCCGTCAAACCGGCCAGCGAAGCGACAAAGAAAAGAACAATCCAGGGCCGCCTCCTTATCATGAAGCGTCGAAAAGCCTCAAAGCGCAGGCCCAGCCAACCGCCTAAGACAAAAATGAAGATGTAGTGAACGACCCAGTAATTGAGCCGGTTCACGAGGAGCACCTGTATATAAGGATTGGCGATGGCGTAAGGCTGAAGGAGAAAGCTGGACCAATAATCAAAAGCGATCTGGAAAAGCAATAAAAAAAACAATCCGCGGCGAGTCATCCGCCGTACCAGCCATATCCAGACAGGCATGAAGAGATAGAACCAGAGAAGAATGACGAGAAAGTAGAGCTGATAACTGGCGAATCCGAAGAACAGGTATTTAAGGATAGCCCGGAGATTCAGCAGCATGGGGTCGCGAAAGAGCAGAGTGTAGTGGAGAATATAAAAAGCCGACCAGACGAGATAAGGAATAAGGACGGCGCGCAGGCGCCGCCGCAAAAAATTTCGATAAGAAAAAGGGACGCCGGGATCGAGATGATAAAAAAGCCCGAAAGCCGAGATGAAAAAGAAGATCGGCACGGAAAACCGGGTTACGATCTCAAACAGCGCCACCAGGTGAATGTTTGGCGTCGGATTCGCCAAATACTGAGAGCCGATGTGGATACCGATGACCCCGAGCATCGAGATGCCACGTATATATTCGATGGCGTCGAGGTGCGGCTTGTCCATAGAAGACGCGATCCTCTCAGTCGGCAAGGCGGAATTCTACCCGGACGTCAGCCGTCAGTGTCAACGTGCCGCCCTCGATGGGGGTCGCGTCTGATGCGACAGCACTGGCCATCAGACGTTCCATGGGATAGGGGGGCATGATAGCGGTATTTTCCGATACGTTTACGACGCCGACGATGGATTTTCCCATGGCGCGGGCGATGATGTCCGCTTTTTCCCGCGCGTCTTTTACTGCGGCCGTCAGGGCTTCCCGCCGCAGGGAACGGGGATCACGGATAGAAAAATCGAGGGAATTTACGTTGTTGGCACCGTTTGTGAGTGCCGTGTCGATGATCTGCCCGATCTTCGTGATGTCTTGGATGCGGACGAGGATCGTATTATTGACCGTGTAGCCGGTGATGGTACCCCGTTGGGCATCTTCGTAGCTGTATTCCGGACTGAAATTGTAGTTTTGTGTCTGGATATCACGGGCCGCTATTCCTAAATCGGCCAATGCGTCACAAATACGTTGACTGGCGGAAGCGTTCGTTTCCTGTGCTTCCCGCGCTACCACAGAATGGGTCGTTACCCCCAGGGAGATCATTGCCTGATCCGCAGCACCCTGTACGCTGCCCCTCCCGCTGACAGAGAGCGAGGCACCGGTTGACGCGGTGTCCGCTGCTTCTGTGGTGGGGCTCGGCACCACAACGATCGCCATCAAGACAACAAGTACCCCTAAGAAAAAATTTCGTTTCATCCTGTCTTCATCCTTTCTCTGTACCACAGATAAAAATCCTTTGTCTATCATAGCCGCTTCCCTTGGCTTTGTAAAGAATGTCGAAAGAATAAAATCTACATTTAAGAAAGTACTGATAAAGATCGCGGTCCGCTTTTGTCCGCGTCGTTTACCGGAAAACATGCCTTGACAATCACTCTTTGCCGATAGTATACTATCTTTCGTTAACATATTTTCTGCTTTGCCGAAGTGGCGGAATTGGCAGACGCACTTGACTCAAAATCAAGCGGTCACAAACCGTGCCGGTTCGAGTCCGGCCTTCGGCACCAAATATCATGGTTCGACAGGGATGTCTGTCGGGCCTTTTCTTATGGGAAAATT
Source organism: uncultured Schwartzia sp. (assembly GCA_905372875.1). Taxonomy (GTDB): domain Bacteria; phylum Bacillota; class Negativicutes; order Selenomonadales; family Selenomonadaceae; genus CAJPQU01. Next base: position 4,323 of record CAJPQU010000057.1, read on the forward strand.
TCGGTTGATTCATGCGGTTTACGGGATATGCGGGCCCTTTTTCCCGGTATTTTTCATGTTTCCGTGCCATGATCAAACAATATATGAGAATATGCGCGTGATGGCGGGAGATGAGGGCAGGTATGAGGCGGCATTGGCGAATCCTGTGTTTCCTGATGATGCTCAGTTTGGCACTTGTATCCTTGGTGGGATGCGGCATACCGATGGAGAAGTCGGCGGTGGCCTCCCATCTTACGGTAAAGATGTTGGATGTAGGGCAGGGGGACGCCATCCTCATCCGCACGTCGGACGAAACGATTCTCATCGACACAGGGGATACCGACGAAGCAGCGAAGTTAAAAGCCGCTCTCGATAAAGAAGGCGTTAAGACCATCGATAAGTTAATCATCACCCATCCCCATCGTGATCATTTGGGCGGCTCGGCCATGGTGTTTCAAAATTACGCTGTTAAGGCCGTATACGATAATGGGCAGCCGACTACGCCTAAATTTTATCGTGACTATTTGAAGACGATCAAAGTGAAAAATATCCCGTATAAAACCTTGCGGGACGGCGATCGATTGGATTTTGGCGGCGGCGTTTCTTTTACGATCCTCTCTCCCACCGAGGAGATGGTGCAAGAAGGGGGCCGTGAGGCGGACGGAAAGATCAATCTGAATCTTAACTCGCTGGTAGGGCGGCTCGCTTATGGCAATTTTGCCATGATGTTCACCGGCGACGCGGAGAAACCGACGGAACAGGCGCTGTTGAAGCGCCATCCCGCGGGCGATTTACGGTGTCAGGTTTTAAAAGCCGGACACCATGGCAGTAAGACATCTTCCGGTCTGGCATTTTTAAAGGCGGTGCAGCCGGAAGTGGCATTGATTTCCTGCGGGGCAGGCAATTCATATCGTCATCCGCATGCCTCGGTGCGTCGAAGCTATGAGAAACAGCGTATCGATTTTTATCGTACGGATGTAAACGGGACGATCACCGTGGAATCCGACGGTCAGACGTATCGCGTGACGCCGGAGCGGGGCGTGAAGAACAGCAATAAGGGGAATTGATATGGCGGGTACGAAATCGACGGCCATCACCATAAAGGCGGTTATTGACCGTTACGAAGGAGATAAAACGGTGCTTTTGGTGGGGCCGGAGGAGCGTCCGGTCGTCTTTCCTACCGCTTATCTGCCTCCTTTTTTGGATGAGGGGGCCTATCTTCGCATAGATATTGCTTTCGATCAGGAGACGACAGCCCGGGCGGAAAAAGAGGCGTCCGATCTTTTGCGAGAGTTACAGGAGAAGAACCGATGAAAAAATGGCGTTTTCTTTATCTGGCGCTTTGCTGCTTTTTCCTTTTGCCGACGCTGGGCATGGCCGCCCCCGTGCAGCGCGTGGTGTCCTTTCAATCACAGGTAATGGAAGAGGATGGGCAGACATTTCTGCGCTGTGAGATTGGCTTGTCTCAGGCTCCGGCCGATTACTCTGTGAAAGAGGGCGGCGTTCTGCGGCCTAAGAGGCTGCTGATCGATTTCCCCAACACCGATTTGGGCGATTTCCCGCGGGAGTATCCGTTGGGCGATACCTATGCACGGCGGGCAGCGTTTTATGAAGCGGGGGATCATGCCCGTGTCGATGTGGCGATGGTCGCACCGGCGGAGGAAGCGAATTACCGTGTATCTACGCTGCCGCCGGATAAGCAGAATAAACTGCCCTGGCGATTGGTGATTGATATTTACAATGAGGAAGAGCAGGGAGCGTCGGCACAAATTGACGGCGTCAGGGGACACACCATTGTCATCGACCCGGGACATGGCGGTTCTGATACCGGTGCGGTAGGAGTAGACGGCCTTCGGGAAAAAGACGTCACACTTCTGGTGGCACAGCGGGTGCAGGAACTTCTGAGGAGCTCGGGCGCTAACGTGGTGATGACCCGGGAGGATGATCGGGACGTTTACGGTCCGAACGCCACGGATGCGCAGGAATTACAGGCTCGGGTAGATGTGGGCGAAGCCGCGGCCAAGGCGGAAGTTTTCCTTTCCATTCACTGCAACGCGTTTGCGAAGCCGGCGGCGAATGGGACGGAGACGTTTTACTATCCTAAGACCTGGCAGGATATGGCGCTGGCACAGGCTCTGCAGGACGGGATGATCGATCACGGCGGGCGGCGCAATCGCGGTATCAAAGAGGCACGATTCTATGTGCTTCATAATTCTTCTCTGCCCGCCGCTTTGGTGGAGCTGGCATTTATTACAAATCCCACGGAAAAGAACCTTTTGGCGAATGAGAGTTTCCAGCAGGAAATGGCGTTGGGGATATGCGAGGGGCTGGCCAATTATTTCGCGGCCCTGCGGTGATCATTTTGGGAGAGGACAGGCGATGGTAAAATGCGGAAATATACCTTACTTCTGATGGCGCTGCTGACAGCGCTGACACTTCTGATGGCGGGGTGCGACAAAGAAAATACGGCGGCAACGACGAATCCTTCAGCGGGGGAACAGAATTCCCCCAAACAGGGGATGTCAAAGCCGGAAGTGGATAAACCGGCCACGGTGGAGGTTAAGCTCTATTATCCCGACGAGGAAGGGGAAAAGGTGGTTCCGGTCAAAGCAGAGGTGGCGGCGAAGGATAAATATAAGGCTGTGGTTGAGGCTTTGATCAAGGGGACTGACACCCCTCATCTGACCGGTATATTCCCTAAGGGGACTAAGGTGAATCGGGTGACGGTGCAAAACGGGATGGCTACGGTTGATTTCAGTCCCGAACTCGTCGAACGTTTCGTTGGCGGGTCCACCGGCGAGGAAATGCTGGTGGGCTCTTTGGTGAATACTTTAACGGAGTTCCCTGAAATCACGTCTGTACAAATCATCGTGAACGGCAAGGCGATTGAAACGATTTCCGGTCATCTTGATATCAGTGCCCCTTTCACTCGGCAAGTCGATTTACTGAAATAATAAAAACCGCTCAGCCGTGTGGCTGGGCGTTTTCTTTTAGGGAGGAAACATAAGCTATGGCAACGCAGATGCAGGCGGCACGCGCTGGAAAGATTACCGAGGCGATGAAAGAGGTGGCCGCGCAGGAACGGCAATCCCCAGAGACGATTCGCGAGCGCGTGGCCAAGGGGACCGTGGCAATATGCGCCAATCCGAATCATACAGGCGTGAAGCCGGCTGGCGTGGGCGAGGGACTTCGGGTGAAAGTCAATGCCAATATCGGTACATCCAGCGATTTTCCCGATCTGGCACCGGAACTGGAAAAATTGAAGGAGGCGGTGTGCTGCGGGGCGGACGCGGTGATGGATCTTTCTACCGGGGATCATATCGGCGCGTCGCGGCGGGCGATTATCGGCCAATCGCCGGTGATGGTGGGAACCGTTCCCATCTATGAAGCTACGGTGACGGCCATGAAAGAACGAGGCGCCGTTGTCGATATGAAGGCTGAAGATCTGCTCCGGGCCATTGAGGAACAGGCGAAAGACGGTGCGGATTTTATGACCCTGCACTGCGGGCTCACCCGCGAAGCCATCGCCCGGCTGCATCGCCAGGGGCGCGTCATGGACGTGGTGAGTCGGGGCGGTTCCTTCATTACCGGGTGGATGCTTCATAATGAACAAGAAAATCCGCTGTATGAAAACTATGACACCATTTTGGATATTTGCGAGAAGTACGATGTGACCATCAGTTTGGGAGACGGTCTGCGGCCCGGCTGCTTGGCTGACGCTACGGATCGGGCACAGATCGCTGAGCTGATGACCTTGGGCGAATTGGTAGACCGGGCATGGGCGCGCGGCGTGCAGGTGATGGTGGAAGGGCCGGGACACGTTCCTTTCGATCAGATCGCTGCCAATATGAAATTAGAAAAGCAGCTTTGTCACGGCGCGCCTTTTTACGTTTTGGGGCCGTTGGTGACGGATATCGCCCCGGGGTATGATCATATCACCTCGGCCATCGGCGGTACAATGGCGGCTGTCCATGGGGCGGATTTCCTCTGCTACGTTACACCGGCGGAGCATTTAGCGCTGCCGACGCTGCAGGATGTTCATGACGGTGTCATCGCGTCACGCATCGCTGCCCACGCTGCGGACATCGTCAAGGGAGTGCCAGGGGCGGCGGAGTGGGACTTATCTATGGCGCGGGCTAGGAAAGCGCTGGATTGGGAGGCGCAGATGGACCTGGCCATTGATCCGGAAACGGCTCGTGCCAAACGGGCCTGGCGTGAGGCGGCGGATACGGATGCCTGCTCCATGTGCGGCAACTATTGCGCCGTCAAGATCGTCAATCAGTATATGGAGCAGGCGAAATGAAGCTGCCGTGTTTCGGTATATAAAGGGAAACACCTAGCGGGACAGCTAAAGTAGTAAGGGACCCTTCCTTTTGGAGTAGGCAATTAGCCGGGCTATGAAAACAGGGACGGACAATATCATCAGTGCGAAGCATGTAAAGGAGGCAGATCATGGTGGCGGCGACCACGCGAATTTTGGTGCCGGTGGACGGCTCGGTGAGCAGCAGTCGGGCAACGGAAAAAGCTGTATTCCTAGCGGAGAAATGCGGGGCGGCTCTCGATTTTCTCTTTGTGGGCGAAGAACTCAGTCAGGCACTTACTTCAGAAGCCATTTTTGCTGAAATCTTCAAGAATATCCCGGCGCCGCTTACGGCGAAAAAACATTTAGCATCGGGAAATGTTCCCCAGGCCATCCTGGACACGGCCAAAACTTGCGGCGCTGATCTCATCGTCATGGGCAGCCGGGGCCTCGGGATTTTTCGCGGGGCGTTTCTCGGCAGCGTCAGTCAAAAAGTCATGGAAGATTCCTCCATCCCGGTTTTGATTGTGAAGTGATCAAGGTTTACAAATTCACATTGATTTCAAATTGTTCTTGCCAAAGCGTACATTTTATAGTATAGTAACGCCCATAGGAATAAATGCCGTGAAGAGGAATAGTAGCGTCCGGGGAATGCGAAGAGAGCCGCTGGCAGGTGGAAAGCGGACAGGAGACGGACGGGAACTCGCCTTGGAGCAGCTTGCTGAACGTGCCGTCGGGCGCGTAGGCGGAGCCGGGAACTGGCCGTTAAAACAGGAGGGCGTAGCAGCGCCCGTAACGAGCGCGCGTCGATGACGCGAAACAGAGTGGTACCGCGAGGCATAGCCTTCGTCTCTTAGGGGGACGGAGGCTTTTTCTTTTATCAAATTCAAATTTTCGGGAGGGATCATCATGGAAGCGCATACAAAATACCAGAAAGGATACTATCTGCCGCCGGTTTGCGACCTGAGTTGGGCAAAAAAGGAGTACCCGGATCACGCTCCTACATGGTGCAGCGTCGATCTACGGGATGGCAATCAGTCCCTCATCATCCCCATGAGCTTGGAAGAAAAGATCGAATTTTATAAAATGTTGGTAAAAATTGGTTTCAAGGAGATCGAAGTGGGCTTTCCCGCCGCTTCGGATACAGAATACGAATTTTTGCGGCGTTTGGTGGAGGATGACTTGATCCCTGACGATGTTACAGTGCAAGTCTTGACACAGGCTCGTCCCCACATCATTCAAAAGACGTTTGAGGCTCTCGCGGGGGTTAAAAACGCTATTGTCCACGTCTACAATTCTACTTCCGTTGCCCAGCGCGAACAGGTCTTTCGCATGACGAAGGAGGAGATCCGCCAGATCGCTGTGGAAGGGGCGAAACTCCTGAAAGAACTTACGGAAGCGGCCGGGGCGGGGTACCGTTTTGAATATTCACCGGAAAGTTTTACCGGCACAGAGCCGGAATACGCGCTGGAGGTCTGCAACGCGGTACTGGATGTCTGGCGCCCTACGGCAGAGCGAAAGGCTATCATCAATATCCCCGTGACAGTGGAAATGTCTATGCCGCATGTCTACGCGATGCAGGTGGCCTACATTTCCCAGAATCTGAACTATCGGGACAACGTTGTTCTGTCTCTTCATCCTCACAATGACCGCGGCTGCGGCGTAGCCGATTCGGAGATGGGGCTCTTGGCCGGGGCGGATCGCATTGAGGGGACCCTCTTTGGCAATGGAGAACGAACCGGCAACGCGGATATCGTTACCATCGCTATGAACATGTTTTCCCTAGGAGTGGATCCTCGCCTTGATTTTACGCAGATGCCGGGTTTGGTGGATCTCTACGAGCGCGTCACCCGGATGCGCGTCCCCGATCGGCAGCCCTATGCGGGCAACCTCGTCTTCGCTGCTTTTTCCGGCTCCCATCAGGACGCCATCGCCAAGGGGATGAAATGGCGGGAAGAAAAGGATCCCAGCCGTTGGACGGTGCCCTATCTCCCCATCGATCCCCAGGACGTCGGGAGAGAATACGAGGCCGATGTCATTCGTATCAACAGCCAGTCCGGCAAGGGCGGCGTAGGATTCATCATGGAACAGAAATACGGCATTGCCATGCCGAAGAACATGCGCGAGGATTTCGGTTACTTTATCAAGGGCGTTTCCGATCATCAGCATAAGGAACTTCTTCCCGATGAGATTTATCGGATTTTTAAAGAGGAGTATGTCAATGTGGACGCACCGTATAAATTGGTGGACTTCCTTTTAAAGCAGGAGGCTGACGGTCTTCGTGTCGGGGAAGTGACCATGCTGGTGGACGGGCGGGAAGCGACCTACGCGGCGCGGGGCAACGGCCGCCTCGACGCCATCAGCAACGCCTTACAGGAAAATCTTCCCGTCACTTACACCGATCTTACCTACAGTGAACATGCCTTAGAGATCGGGCAGGCGTCCCGGGCCATGGCTTACATAGGCATCACCGCGCCGGATGGCCGTACGGTCTGGGGTGCGGGGATGGATACGGATATCATCACCGCTTCGGTGATGGCGCTGGTCAGTGCCATCAATCGTATGACAACGAAACAATAAACGAATCTCTTGTAGGTGGGAAAATTTTCCGTGCCCGGCGATCTTCCAAGAAAAAGAGTTGACGTGTTCTTTTAGATATGATAACATGACTACTTGTAAAACAAAGTCAGGAGCCACCCGCTTCTGCACCTTGCGGCGCCCAGCCGGACGGGTTTGATAGGGAAGTTTTTAAAGGGTGGCTTCAGGCCGCCCTTTTTTGTTGTTACTTATCTATAGACGGAGGTGTTTTCCAATTAGTAAAGAAAGTTTGAGAATCAATGAGGAGATCCACATTCGAGAGGTTCGTGTGACCAGCGCTACTGGCGAACAGCTGGGCATCATGGCAACGCGGGATGCGTTGCTCCTGGCGGAGGAACAGCACCTCGATCTTGTGGAGGTGGCGCCGAAGGCCAAACCGCCGGTATGCCGCATCATGGATTTCGGAAAATACAGATATGAACAGCAGAAACGGGATAAAGAAGCAAAAAAGAAGCAGAAGATCATCACGCTCAAAGAAGTGAAGCTTCGCCCCCATATTGAGCAGCATGATTTTGATGTCAAGTTGAAGAACGCGCTACGATTCCTTGAAGAAGGCAATAAAGTCAAGGTGACCATCATGTTTCGGGGACGGGAAATGTCCCATCAGGAGCTGGGGCGGGACGTTCTGCACCGGGTCGCTGAGCGGCTTAAAGAGCTGGTGATTATTGAGCGCGATCCGAAACTGGAAGGAAAGAACATGATCATGATTTTAGCCCCGAAAGCGCCTGCTAAGGCCTCTAAGGGC
>CAJPQU010000058.1 GCA_905372875.1 uncultured Schwartzia sp.
AAGAAAAACTCTCCGCCCGCCGCTGATGCAGAAGGCTGACAGTAAACCCACCCAAGAGAGCCGGCGCTACATTATCGGGATGGCCTTCCATATCGGTTGCTAACTGCAAAAGCTCACGACGGCTGAAAGGATTTTCCAAAAGGACGTTGGCGGCTTTCAACCCTGCCACGATGGCTGCCGCACTGCTTCCTAATCCGCGGGAAAGGGGAATACGATTTACCATGCGAATGGCGGCACCGGGATATTCACGAGAGCGATGCGCGCGTTTCAGGAGCAGTTGGATAGCACGCCAAACCATGTTACGGGAATTTAAAGGGATATTATCCGCCCCTTCCCCCTCCACCGTGATTTCCAAATGTTCATCCGGCAAAAGCGTAAGTTCCAAATCATTGTATATAGTGCAGGCAACGCCTATACTGTCAAAGCCCGGCCCACAGTTGGCGCTGGTCCCCGGCACCCGAACCTTCACTGATCGCGCCATCACGTTCCGTCCTCCCGCGGCGTATCCACCCGGATGACATTGGAGATACGTTCCACCACAGACAGATCTGTTAAGGCCTGCTCCGCTTCTCGCATCTTCCGGTGCTGTACCCGATGAGTGATCACGACGATCTCGGCTTTATCCCCTACATACCGCGTTTGAATAACGGATTTAAGGCTCACGCCGTACGTGCCGAAAACAGTGGCGATCGTCCCCAAAACACCCGGTTCATCGGCGACCAAAAGACGCAAGTAATAATCAGAGATCGTATCATCCAATCGGCAAAACGATTTATGCGCAAAGCAGGTACAGCCGATTTCATCCCCCACGCCTTTGGCAATCTGTCGAGCTAAGGCCACGATATCCGCAATAACTGCCGAAGCTGTAGGTAAGGCACCCGCCCCCTGCCCATAGAACATGGCTTCGCCGATAGCATTCCCCTTTACGAAAATCGCGTTAAAAACGTCGTTGACAGCTGCCAGGGGATGTGATTCCCGGAGAAAAACCGGATGAACACGCACATCAATCCCCTGTGACAGAGAATCTTTGGCAATGGCCAGAAGTTTAACCACATAGCCCAATTTCCGTGCATAATCGATATCTTCCGGCGTAATTTTCGTGATCCCTTCCACGGATACGTCTGACAACCCAACCCGAGTATTAAAAGCCAATGACGCTAAAATCGCCGCCTTACGGGCTGCATCCAGCCCCTCCACGTCCGCTGACGGATCCGCTTCGGCATAGCCCTTTTCCTGCGCTTCCTTCAACGCACTGGCGTAATCGCTGCCCATCCGAGTCATTTTCGTCAACACGTAGTTCGTCGTCCCGTTAACGATGCCCATGATTTCCGTGAGGCGATTCGCCGTCAGACATTCCTTAATCGGCGTAACGATTGGAATCCCACCACCCACGCTGGCCTCGAAACGAAATCCAGTATGGTATTCCTCCGCCGCCTCGAACATATCCTTGCCAAACTGGGCCACCACGTCTTTGTTGGCCGTCACCACATGTTTTCCTGCTTTCATCGCCGCCAACATATATTCACGGGCCGGGTGTAGCCCTCCCATCAGCTCGACGACGATATCGATTGCATCATCTCCCAGGATTTCCTCAAAGTCATCGGTCAGATGAAGATCTTTCATATACGGTCGGACCTTATGCGTATCACGCACCAATACAGTCTTTATTTGAACGGGAACGCCCACCTTCTGGCTGATCTCATAAGCATTTTCTTTCAGAACATGCACTACGCCCGTTCCCACAGTCCCCGAGCCCAACATGCCGATTGTAACAGGTCTATCCATTCTGGCACCTTTCCCCACGATGTCTGTAAATATCCTGCCGATGCGCTTCCTACGCCTGCCCCAACACGTCCAATCGCTTGACCCCATCCACCATGCGAAGTTTGTCGAGGAGAGCTTCCAAATCCACGGTCAGATTCACGGTTTCAATGGAAACCGTCACATGGGCCACACCTTGTAAAGGAATGCCCTGATTAATGGTCATAACACTGCCTGAATCGTTAGAAATTGTGTTCAGTACACTGGACAGAACACCTTTTTTATGTTCCAGCAAAAAAGTCAAGGTAACGATCTTATTGCGGCTGGCCTCATAAAAAGGGAAAACATAATCCTTATATTTATAATAAGCACTGCGGCTTAAATCCATCTTTTCGACCGCTTCGTTAATAGTACGGGCGTTGCCGCGCTTGAGCATTTCCTTGACACGGATCGTCTTTTTTATCGCCTCCGGTAAAATTTCTTCGCGCACCAAAAAAAAACTACTTTTCTCTTTGTCCATGTTCCGGCCTCCAGTTGTAATGAAATGCGTCGCCTTCCACCCCCGTCTCCCCAGAAACTCCCCCAGAAGTTAACCCCATGGTTAGTGGACAAGCGTAAAATTCTAACGGACTACAGTATAACATACTTTGCAATAAATATAAAGAAACTCAAGCCGCCAGACAAAAGACTCTCTTCCGTCCCGATTCCAGTACAACGCGCCCTTTACATCTCCTATGATCGTTTCCCAGCTTTAATCTTGCTCTCCGTACCCGCTAACAGCCGTTGTATATTTGTCTTGTGCCGGTAGATCACAAAGATCGCCGCCGTGATGCCAAACACGATGTACGCCTCTGGTTCATGTCCCCACCATGCAAAAAAAGGAACAAAGGAAGCCGCAACGACAGAGCCAAGAGAAACGTAGCCCGTAAAATATACCAGAAGGAACCATAAGAGGAAAATTAGGATCGTGGTCTTTGGCATCAGCATAGCAATGACACCTAGCCCGGTTGCAACCCCTTTACCACCCTTAAAACGAAGAAATAACGAACAGGAATGGCCGACAATGGCCATGAGCCCGCCTAAAACCAGAGACGTAGGGGATGAATCGGTCAGGCTGCCCAGATAAACCCCACAGACACCCTTCAAAAAATCAAGAAAAAAGATCAGAAAGCCCGGACCCTTGCCCAGCGTCCGCCAGGCGTTAGTCGCCCCGATATTATGGCTGCCATGCTCACGCAAATCGACGCCCCAAAAGAGCTTACCGAAAATGAGACCATTGGGAATGGAACCGATAAGGTAACTGGCAACGCAAGCCAAAAACAGCGGCATACTCATTCCTCCTCTTTCTCATTCCTGCTGCGAGGAATGATTCGGATGGGAGCCCCCTCAAAACCAAAGGTCTCCCGCAGTTTATTTTCAATAAACCGTAGATACGAAAAATGCATGAGATCTGGATCGTTCACGAAGATGACAAACTTCGGCGGCCGAATGCCCGTCTGCGTCATAAAGAAAATCTTAAGCGGTTTACCTTTGTGCGCCGGCGGCGGATTAACCGCAATGGCGTCCTGAATGAGATCATTCAGTGTGCTGGTCTGAATCCGCATGGCCTGCTGCTCCGCCACATACTTCACCAAATCTGTCACCCGGGGAACCCGCTGTTTTGTCAGCGCCGAAATATAGAGCACCGGGGCATACTGCAAAAAAGCGATCTGATTTCTAAGATCATCGGTAAACCGTAGCGTAGATTTCTCGTCCTTTTCATAAAGATCCCACTTATTGACTACCAGGATCACGCCCTTTCCTGACTCGTGAGCATACCCGGCAATTTTGATATCTTGATCCGTGACCCCCTCCACTGCATTGAGCACCAGCAAGACCACATCAGCCCGATCTACAGCACGCAAAGAACGCATGACGCTATACCGCTCAATATCTTCGTCGATTCGTCCTTTGCGGCGCATGCCGGCCGTATCAATGAGTGTGAATTTAATCCCATCTTTAACGAAGTGCGTATCGATGGCATCCCTTGTTGTACCGGGAATATTACTGACAATCACCCGTTCTTCCCCTAAAACGGCATTAACCAACGACGACTTTCCCACATTGGGGCGGCCAATGACGGCGATATGGATTTCGTCGTTCTCACTTACTGTCTCATCATTCTTGGGAAAAGCCTCTACGATCGCGTCCAACAGATCTCCCAGATTCAGAGAATTCGCCGCGGCAATGGGAATCGGCTCCCCCAATCCCAAGTGATAAAACTCATACACATCGTTTACCTGTTTCGGGCTGTCAATCTTATTAACAGCCAACACCACAGGTTTTTTCGTCGTGCGCAGGATCTTAGCAACCTCTTCATCCGTCGTCGTCAATCCGGTACGTCCGTCAACAACAAAAACAATAACATCCGCTTCTTCTATGGCAATTTGCGCCTGCCGCCGCATAGAGGAAAGAAGCCGATCCTCTGCTTTAAACTCAATACCTCCCGTATCGATCATGGTAAAAGCCCGGTCAAGCCAGACGGCGTCCAAATAAATGCGATCCCGGGTCACGCCAGGAATGTCATCGACGATGGAAACCCGTTTTTTTCCGATCTGATTGAACAACGTGGACTTTCCTACATTGGGGCGTCCTACGATGGCGACGATGGGCTTGCTCATATTACATTTCCTCCAATTTTGTATAAGCGGCGTTGCTCTGCCAGGTATAAAAGCGCTCTTTCGGAACATGACGCCGTTTTTCTCCCCAATGGCAAAGGAGATCATGAAGTTCGGCGCCGCTAAGGGCCGATTCTACGGGCACCTGTAGTCGTTCCTGAAGAACCGCCAGCGGATAATCGTCTAAAAACAGATCCTCACCACTGCGCAAGGCGCACCGAGGAATGATGACGCCATCCCGGGGGCCGTCTACTGCTTGCAGGGCTGCCTCAATGTCACGTCCCGTCAAAAGCCCCGACACATTAACCGAACTTCCGAACCAGACGTTTTCCACCGGAACTAAGCGCACCGTGAGGCCAGGCGTTGATAATTTCGCCAATATCTCTTTAAATACCGGCGCTACTCCCGTGCCGCAGATCACATCGAGATGCAGCGGAGCAGCGTACGCAGTGCCATGTGCTGCCATACTCTTGTCCCATTCTGCTACGAAATTCGACACCAAACCGATCCCGTTGTCTAACTGGGGAAAATCGTCATATTCCGTAACAGGCGGGAATTCTGATCCCGCCAATAAATAAAATTCATCCCCCAGATAAACAAAGGATCGGCCCGTCTCTCGTCGCAGGCGGACTTGCCAACGCCGCACTTGCCGAATCACACGGGCAGCGCCAGCACGGTCAAAAAGCGCCAACGGATAACAGCCAGTGCGAAATTGCGTTAACCCCACAGGAACCACCGCCACCGAGAGAACGCGGAGGCGAGGATCTGACAGATCATGTAACGTACGCTCCAATTCTCCCCCGTCGTTAATCCCGGGGCAGAGAACGATTTGTGTGTGATAAGCGATCCCCGCTTCGGCCAGCCGCGCCAACTGCACCATAAGCTCCCGAGCGCGAGGCGTTCCCAACATATTAGCCCGCAGATCCATATTTGTGGCATGAACGGAAACAAAAAGCGGGGACAGATGGTATTCCTTAATGCGTCGGAAATCTTTATCGGAAAGATTGGTCAAGGTAACAAAATTCCCATACAAAAAAGATAATCGGTAATCATCATCCTTGATGTAGAGGGTATCCCTCATGTGCGGTGCCACCTGGTCTACAAAGCAGAAACAACAATGATTGGCGCATTGGCGTATGCCGTCAAAAACGGCCGCGGCGAATTCCACGCCTAATTCTTCGTCGTACGCCTTATCGAAGGCCATAAGCTCCCGTTCACCGTCAGCATGTTCTACCAAAAGCTCAATCTCTTCCTCCGCCATGGCAAAACTTACATCTATAATATCCCGGAGTCGGTTCCCATTGATTGATAAAATCTTATCCCCTGCCACAAGGCCCAATTCTTCTGCCAGGCCGTTTTTTTTCACTCGGAGAATCGTTCCATACGTCGTACCCAAGACCGTTTTCCTTTCAAGAAAGGGGGAGTGATGAAGTAGTACTCATCACTCCCCCAAAACCGTTTTTCATGCACAGGCAAAATTTATTCGTTCGGTGTTGCGCCCTCGTCCGCGGGGGCAGGTACGGCCGCCTCGTCTTCCGTATCCTTTCTCGCCTTTGTCATACTCAGCGAAATGCGTTTGCGCCGCTTGTCGATATGAAGGATTTTCACAGAAACCTCATCTCCGGTATGAACGGCTTCGTCCGCCCGGGCAATACGCTTATTCGACAACTCTCCCATGGGAATGAGGCCGTCAAAGCCCGGCTCAATCTCCATAAAGGCCCCGAAATCCGTCAGTTTAATGATCTTGCCCTCAATGATCTCACCCTCGTGATACTTTTCAATGCGGTCAAACCACGGATCTGTCGTCGTTTCTTTGACGCTCAAAGAAATGCGTTTGTTTTCTTTATCAAATTTTTTCACCAGCACGTCAAGTTCCTGACCGACTTTTAAAACATCGGAAGGATGTTTCACGCGCTCCCAGGAGAGATCAGAGATATGTGCCAAGCCGTCGACACCGCCGATATCGATAAACGCGCCGTAATCCACAATGCGCTTGACCGTCCCTTTTAGAATCGTTCCCTCTTCCAATGTAGCAAAAAGCTCTTCCTGTTTCTTTTCCCGCTCTTCTTCTAAAAGCTTTCGGCGAGAAAGAACCAACCGCTGCTTCTTCACATCGCATTCAATGGGCAACGCCCGAACGGTTTGTCCGACATACACCGAAAGATCCTTGACAAAGTGCAGCTCCACCTGAGAGGCAGGAATAAAAGCTCGCAGACCGCGAACCGTGGCCACCAGCCCACCTTTCACGACCTGTGTGATCACAGCCTCAAGAATTTCGCCGCGCTCCACAATACCATCAAAATCTTTCCAAGCCACTAACCGATCCGCTCGGACTTTGGAAACCGTTGCGCCATGTTCGCCCCCTAAAGAAACGATGTAGACGTCAATCTCATCTCCCACGCTAACTACGTCCCCCGCCGCGTCCGGTTCCGGTACAGCCAATTCTTTCTTGTCAATGGGAATATCCGATTTAAAGCCCGGGATATGAACCAACGCGCTGCTATTATCCACGGAAACCACCGAGGCTTGGACGACGTCGCCCACTTCGGCGTTTTGTAACGCTTCTTCCTCCGCCTTTAATAAATTTTCAAACTCGTCGTTTTTCATTTCCTCTGACACTTTTGATATACCTCCTTGATAATCCAGTCCGGCGTTGAAGCGCCGGCTGTGATACCAATTTTTTTAATATTATGAAACCATGCATCCTGAAGCTCGGAAGCGGTCTCCAGATGATGGGTCACTGTCTTCTCCGCGCACAGCTGTGCCAATCTTGTGGTATTGGCGCTGTTCTTCCCGCCGATCACCAGCATTAAATCAACTTTTTCCGCCAGTTCAATCGCGGCTTTCTGCCGCTGATCCGTGGCGGTACAAATCGTCCTCACAATATGAATATCATTCGATTTTTCTAAAAGACAATTGACGATGTTTCGAAATTTATCTCCAGAAAAAGTGGTTTGCGCCACGATACCTAACTTATCACAAGGCGGGAGTTCTTTCGCTTCCTCCTCGGTTTCCACGACTACGGCGTTTCGCCCCGACCATTCGAAAATGCTCTTGACTTCTGGATGTTTTTTTTCCCCGATGATAACGACCTCGCGGCCATCCTTAAAGAGCTGATGCGCCGCCATCTGTGCTTTTTTCACATGGGGACACGTAGCGTCTACGATATGCAGATCCCGTTCTCCAGCCTCATCATATACGTGTGGTCCTACGCCATGGGAACGGATGATTACCGTCCCGCCGCCAGGCACTTCTGCCAGCGAATCGACAGCATCTACGCCCTCGTCCGCTAATCGCGACACCATCTGTGGATTGTGTATGATAGGCCCCAACGTACTAGCTGGCCCCGGCTGCGCACTGCTGCGCGCCAAATGGATGGCGCGCTTCACACCGTAGCAAAAGCCTAAATAATCGGCTAAAATCACTTCCATAAGAGTACCACATCACCCTGTTTCCAACAACCTGTTTTTACAGTATATCATATCATAGCTATTCTTTGCTATGCAATTTTACCATTTTTACAATTTCTTCCATAATTTTTTGTGAAAACAATTGCAAGTTTTCTTTATCATTATGTTTCCCTGAAAAAAACAAAGGCTCTCCGTATATGACCGTAAGCTTAGGAAAAAAAATACCATGGGAAAAAATTCGATCCGTACCCAAAATGGCAGCAGGTACTACCGGCACATTCCCCAAGGCAGCCAAAAGCGCTACCCCTCCTTCAGCCTTATGAATCTTACCGTCCCGACTGCGGGTTCCTTCGGGGAAAAGTCCAATACACCGCCCCTCTTTAAGTGCCTGCAAGGCTGCTTTAATGGCGCCGCGATCCGCCGCACCCCGCTTTACCGGAAAAGAATAACAGCTGCGAATAATCTGCTTTAAAACCGGCACCTCAAAAAGTTCTTTTTTGGCCATATAACTGACCGGGCGAGATAAAAAAGTGGCCAAGAGCGGCGGGTCCCAATTACTCATGTGGTTGGCCGCCAAAATAACGCCGCCCTCCGCCGGAAGATTCTCCCGACCGATAATTTCCGCTCGAAAAAAAACCTGGAAAAAAAAAGTAAAAAATGCTTGCAGCAAACTATACACAATCCATCACCTGCACAACTTCAAAACGGCCGCTACAACCTCTTCGATCCCCATGCCTGTCGTGTCCAAAAGAACCGCCTCGGGCACTCGTACCAAAGGCGATACCGCTCGCTCCATGTCCGCTTTATCCCGGGCTTCAATTTCTTTTTTCAGTTTCTCAAGGTCAGCGACGTATCCTTTGTCCTTGACTTCTTGCCAGCGGCGTTTAGCTCTCTCTTCAATAGAAGCAGTTAAAAACACCTTTACGTCGGCCTTGGGAAGAACATGAGAGGCGATGTCCCGACCATCCATGACGACCGCACCGTTTCTCGCCATTTCGCGCTGCAAAAGCACCATTTTCTCGCGCACCGGTGCTAACTGCGCCACGCGGGAAACAAGTCCCGTGACAGCCGGCGTCCGTAACTGGCCCGTGACGTCTTTGCCATCCACTTTCACGTATATCTGACCGTTCACATTTTTCAAGCTGATATTGGTATCGTCAATAATCTTTAGGATGAGCGCGTCCGTCACCGGCTGACCGCTTTGCAATACCTTCCAAGCAACGGCTCGGTACATCGCTCCCGTATCAATGTACACATAGCCTAATTTTTTCGCTACCATTTGGGCGATAGTACTTTTCCCCGCCCCCGCCGGGCCGTCAATGGCGACTACCGATTTTTTCATCTCATCCATTCCTCCGTATAAATATTATTTTCGCAGTGCTTCTAACGTCTGATAAAAATTAGGATAAGAAATATCGACACAGTCCGGATCCCTGATCTCCACTCCATCTCCCGCCGCCCCGGCAACCGCCAGTGCCATAGCAATACGATGATCTGCCCGAGAAGAGACAGCAGCAAAACGTAAAGCGGACTGCCCGTGAATGACCAACCCATCGGAACGTTCCGTCAGGCTGCCTGGCGCCAATTTATTGTATTCCTCCGCCATCGCTTGCAGACGGTCGGTTTCTTTGACCCGCAGTTCTCCCGCTCCGGTAATAATCGTCTCACCCTCAGCTAAGAGAGCTGCCGCCACGATGACGGGAATTTCATCAATGAGCCGTGGTATGAGGGAAGCGCCGAAGGAAACACCGCGAAGCGGGGCAGCTTTGACACGAATATCCGCCACGGGTTCATTCCCGCTTATGTGTTCGGCCAGAAGGGTGATATCCGCCCCCATGGCTTTCATCACATCCAATATTCCCGTCCGCGTAGGATTGATCCCCACATTTTTGAGCAACAGATCACTGCCCGGAATGAGAGCCGCCGCCACCAACCAATACGCCGCAGAACTTATGTCACCAGGTACCTCTATACGTTCCGGTGCATGAAGAGAAGCCCGCTGCACAGTTACTTGCCCTCTGGTGCGTTTGATCGGAACACCGAAAATATCCAGCAATCGCTCGGTATGATCTCGCGACATGAGAGGCTCAACGACCGTTGTTTCCCCCTCCGCTTGAATACCGGCTAAGAGAAGTGCGGATTTTACTTGTGCACTGGCTACCGGCATTTCATAGCGGATACCCCGCAGACTTTTTTTTGCCGGCAAGAGCGTGATGGGAAGCAGGGTGTTGCCCTTTCGGCCCACAATCTTCGCGCCCATCTGTGTTAAAGGCTGTATGACTCGCCCCATCGGACGTCGCGAGAGGGAAGCGTCCCCCATAAATGTGGTAAGAAAAGGCTGAGGCGCTAACGCCCCCAATAAAAGGCGCAGCATGGTGCCAGAATTTCCTGCATCCAGAACGCTCTCCGGCTCTCGTAAATTGTTCCAACCGACACCGTGGACTGTCAGCATCCCTTCGCCCTGATACGTGATGCCGGCTCCCAATCGCTTCATTCCCTCCAGAGTGGAAAGGCAATCTGCAGCCTCCAGCCAATGAACAATCTCTGTTGGCCCTTCCGCCAATCCAGCCAAGATGACGCTGCGATGAGAGATAGACTTATCGCCGGGAATTACGACCTCACCTGTTAATCCCCGCGTTACACGTTCAATTCTTTTTGCCTGCACCGAACTCACCTCTTTTCATTATTTTCTCTGACGCTCCACGTTCCTGCCGCCGCCCCCATGGAAAAAGCTGCCTGCAGATTATAACCGCCGGTAAAGCCGTCAATGTCTGCCATCTCACCGGCAACAAAAAGCCCCGGCCAGATTTTTGAAGCCATCGTCTTAGGATGAATTTCCTGGGTGGCAACGCCACCCATAGTGACAATGGCTTCCGCCAACGGCCTCGTCCTTTGCACCATCAACGGTAAATGCTGCAAAATCACCGCCAAACGCCGCCGTTCCTCCCGGGTGATCTGATGAATAGGTTTTCCCGGAGGAATATACGCTAACTCCAGAATCGGCGGGATGAGCCGCGCCGGCAGAAGATCACATAGCCCATTTTTGATGGCTTTCTTTTGATGAGCAACAAAATCCCGCTGTATCCGTTTTTCAAGCTGTTCAGCAGTTAAAGCCGGTTTCAGATTCAAAAGGATTTCCACAAAATCCCCTTGCTGTAAGGCCAGAGAAACTTGTCGGCTCAAGGTGAGGATGATGGGGCCGCTGATGCCGAAATGCGTAAAGAGCATCTCGCCAAAGGCTTTTTCGCGAAGGCAACCGTTCACGATCAAACCAGCCGTTACATTTCGCAGGGACAGACCCGACAATTCGCTCACCCAGGCCTCCTCCACTTCCAAGGGAACCAAGGCTGGCCGGAGAGGAACGATATGATGGCCCATTGCCGCCGCCATCTTTACCCCATCGCCGGTGGATCCCGTTTCTGGATAAGAAGCACCTCCCGTCGCCAAAATCACCGCATCCGCTGTCATTTCTTCACCACTGCAAAGCCGAACGCCGGCAATTTTTCCCTCTGCCGTAAGCAGAGTCTTTACCGGCGTATGGCAACGAACATCCACATTGGACTCATGAAGCCGCATTGTCAACGCCGCTACTACATCCTCAGCCCTATCCCTCCTAGGAAATACACGCCCGCCGCGTTCAACTTTCGTAGCAACACCGCATTCT
>CAJPQU010000059.1 GCA_905372875.1 uncultured Schwartzia sp.
TTATTTAATAGCTAAAACAAACATTTTTATAACATATTTATTCCTCAGTGGATAGTGTAGAATAAATATAGAGGTGGTATAGATGAGTTCGAAGCTGCAAATCAAAAAAAAACGTCCGCGCGGCGCGGACGGGTATAAAATATTTTCCATTCGGATCACCGAAGATACACTGGATCGAATCACGAATCTCTCCGATCAGACTGGACACACACGAAACGAACTGATCGGTCTCCTCTTAAATTACGCTTTGGACAACAGCGAAGTGGTGGCCAACCAGTCATAACTCTCTCGAAGAGAATAAACAAGGAACAAAAATTTTGCCAAAGACAAGCCGGCTTCCTCACTGCCGTGCAAGTTACCGAAAAAAAGATAAAAAACACCCTCCGCTTTTCGCGGAGGGTGTTTTTTATCGCCGTGATGTTTACACTAACTCAAGGAGAACCATCGGCGCGGCGTCGCCGCGGCGGGGTCCGAGCTTCAGAATACGGGTGTAGCCCCCCTGCCGGTCGGTGTATTTGGCAGCGATTTCGCCGAACAGTTTCCGTACCACTCCTTCATCCACTAAGCGCGCAATCGCCTGACGGCGCGCGGCCAGGTCGCCGCGTTTCGCCAGAGTGATGAGCTGATCGGCCAAGCCGCTGATCTCTTTGGCTTTAGCCTCTGTCGTCTCAATGCGCCCGTTCGCGAAGAAGGAAGTCAAAATACTGCGAAACAAAGCTTTACGAGCGCTTGAATCACGCCCTAATTTTCTGTAGGCCATGTATTTCCCTCTTTCCTCATTCTTCTTCCTTGCGAAGCGACAGTTCTAATTCCTGCAGCTTCTTTTTGACTTCCTCAAGGGATTTTCTCCCTAAGTTCCTGACCTTCATCATCTCTTCTTCCGTCTTCGCCGTCAAGTTTGCCACCGTGTTGATATTGGCCCTCTTTAGGCAATTATAGGACCGAACGGAGAGATCTAAGTCCTCGATGGTCATTTCCATGACCTTGGCCGTGTCGTTTTCCTCGGCTTCGGTGAAAGCACCGTCTTCCATCTCTTCTTCTTCGGTCAGCCCCGCCATATTCTGGAATAATTTCAGATGGGAGATCAGGATGCTGGCCGCTTTGCTGACCGCTTCCTCAGGGCGGATAGAACCGTCCGTCCAAATTTCCAAGACCAATTTGTCATAGTCTGTGGCATTGCCCACCCGGGTATCTGAGACCGTATAATTGACCCGCAAAACGGGAGAAAAGATTGAATCAATGGGAATGATCCCGATCACATGATCCGGCTTTTTGTTCTTGTCCGCGGAAACGTAACCGCGGCCACGCTCCACGGTCATTTCCATGTGCAGGGAGCCTTCCTTGTTTAAGGTCGCGATATGAAGTTCGGGATTTAGGATCTCAATATCGGCATCGGGGATGATGTCCGCCGCCGTCACTTCCCGTTTTCCCTCCACGTCGATCCGGAGTACCTTTGGTTCGTCCGAAAGCATCTTGAAACAAAGGGATTTCAGATTCAGGATGATGTTTGTCACGTCGTCCCGAACCCCAGGGATCGTCGAGAATTCATGAAGAACGCCGTCGATTCGGATGGAGGTAATTGCCGCACCCGGCAAAGAGGACAGGAGAATACGGCGCAGACTGTTCCCCAAAGTCGTTCCGTAGCCGCGCTCTAACGGCTCGCAGACGAATTTCCCGTAACGGTTATCCTCACTGATTTCAACTATCTCGATTTTCGGTTTTTCGATTTCGACCATCTGGAATAACCCTCCTCAATAATTCCATGCAGTTGATACTCATCAGAAACAACACAAAGAGATTATTTGGAGTAGAGTTCGACGATGGCCTGTTCATTCACCGGCACATCAATCTCGTCACGGTTCGGGAAGCGTGTTACCGTGCCGGAAAGATGTTCTTTATCCACAGTCAGCCAAGCCGGCGCTCCAAGGGAGGCGTTCGATTCTGCCAGTGCCTTAAAGAAAGCGTTGGCACGGCTTTTTTCCGCTACCGCCACCACATCTCCTTCGTAGACAAGAGCGGACGGGATATCGACGCGCTTACCGTTGACGGTGACGTGACCATGGCGAACGACCTGCCGGGCCTGACGCCGAGTCGTCGCCAGGCCGAGGCGAAAGACAACATTATCCATACGCCGCTCTAAAAGGCCGAGAAGATTCTCACCGGTAATCCCCTGCATTTTCTTGGCTTTCTCATAGTAGCCCCGAAACTGCTTTTCTAAAATGCCGTAAATGAATTTGGCTTTCTGCTTTTCTTTAAGCTGAATACCGTACTCGCTGACCTTACGATTGGTACGCTTCGGCTGCCGCTTAGATTTTTTGCTGAGCCCGACCACCGCCGGTTCAATGCCGAGGGCCCGGCATCTTTTAAGACTTGCTACTCTGTCAATAGCCATCTATTTCTGCACCTCCATTACACCCTTCTCCGCTTCGGCGGGCGGCACCCGTTATGCGGAATCGGCGTGACATCTTTGATCATGTTGACCTCAAGGCCTGTGGCCTGAAGGGAACGGATAGCGGCTTCGCGTCCGGCGCCCGGCCCCTTGACGAAGACTTCGACCTGCTTTAAGCCATGTTCCATGGCGGCCCGAGCCGCCGTTTCCGCCGCCATCTGCGCAGCGAAAGGGGTCGATTTGCGCGATCCCCGAAAGCCAAGCCCGCCGGCGCTGGCCCAGGAGAGGGCGTTGCCGTTTTTGTCGGTCAGAGTCACGATGGTGTTATTGAAGGTAGAGCTGATGTGTGCCACGCCGTATTCGACGTTTTTACGATCTCTTTTCTTGGTACGAATGGTTTTCTTAACTGCCAACTTTTATCCCTCCCTTAGTCTTTTTTCTTTCCGGCGATAGTCTTTTTCGGGCCCTTGCGCGTCCGCGCGTTGTTTTTCGTATTCTGCCCGCGAACCGGCAATCCCATACGATGGCGCCGGCCCCGGTAACAGCCGATTTCCACCAGTCGTTTAATATTGAGCGATACTTCGCGGCGAAGATCACCCTCGACAACGACGTTCTTATCGATGAGGTCACGAAGCTTTATGACCTCGTCTTCTGTGAGATCGCGGGTACGGGTATCGGGATTGATCCCGGCCGCGGTCAGAAGCTTCTGAGATGTGGAGAGGCCAATCCCGAAGATGTATGTCAAGGCAATTTCAATTCGTTTATCACGTGGCAAATCGACACCGGCAATACGTGCCATAAATAAAGCACCTCCTTTTCTTAACCCTGTCTCTGTTTATGTTTCGGATTCTCGCAAATGACCATGACCCGGCCCTTGCGTTTAATGACTTTGCATTTTTCACAAATCGGCTTAACTGAAGGTTTGACTTTCATCTCTGCGCTTCCTCCTTTTCCTTTTCGGTACGAGCCCTTGTCAGCCGTACACTGCACCAACGCTTCACGCGCTATTTGAAACGATAGGTTATACGGCCACGGGTTAAGTCGTACGGGGTAAGCTCAATCGTGACCTTATCGCCAGGCAGGATGCGAATGAAATTCATGCGGATCTTACCTGATACATGCGCTAATACGACATGGCCGTTTTCCAATTCGACCTGAAACATCGCATTGGGCAATGCCTCAAGTACCTTGCCTTCCACTTCAATAACATCTTGCTTGGACATCAGTTCTACTCCTTACAGTTGATCCGCCGCCCTTTGGCGGCTTTTCTATCGATCGGCGATTTCAATCATACATTCTGACCTCACGTTTGTAGGGCGGCCTCGACATCCGCAAAGACTTTTTCCATCGACTGGCTGCCGTCAATACGGCTGTAAAGGCCGGCCTTTTGATAGTAGTCGATGAGCGGCTTTGTCTGGGCTTCGTAAACCGAAAGACGCTCTTTGATCGTTTCCTCTCTGTCGTCGGCCCGCTGGTATGTTTCCCCGCCGCAGGTATCGCAAACGCCATCCTGTTTTGCCGGATGGAATTTAATGTGATAGGTCGCACCGCAGGTCTTGCAGATTCGACGCCCCACCACCCGCTCCACCAACGCTTCGTTGGGAACACTGATGTCGACGACACGGGTCAGGGAGAAGCCGAGCTCTTTTAAGATCCCCTTCAGCGCATCGGCCTGCGCAACAGTCCGCGGGAAGCCATCCAGGATGAATCCTTTGGCGCAATCGGGCTTGGCCAGGCGTTCCCGCACTATCCCGATAGTGACTTCATCGGGGACGAGTTTTCCGGCGTCCATGCAGGCTTTCGCCTCTTTACCCAGAGCGGTCCCTTCCTTCACCGCTGCCCGGAACATGTCCCCAGTAGAGATGTGCGGAAGGCCGTACTTTTCTACCAGATTGGCTGCCTGTGTACCTTTGCCGGCACCGGGCGGCCCCATCAACAGGATATACATTTCATCCTCCTACTTCATGAACCCTTGGTAATGGCGCATGACGACCATCGACTCAATCTGCTTCATGGTGTCGAGGGCGACGCCCACGACGATGAGAAGCGCGGTACCACCGAAGTACACACCTTCGATATGAGTGGCGCCGGCCACCATGTTCGGCAAGATGGCGATGAACGCTAAGAAAAATGCACCAGCCAGCGTGATTCGGGTCAGGACATGATCCAAATAATCTTCCGTCGGCTTACCGGGGCGAATACCCGGTATGAAACCACCGTATTTTTTCAGATTCTCTGCCATATCCGGTATCTTTACAGTAACCGCGGTATAAAAGTACGTGAAGAAGATAATGAGGAGCGCATACAGGCTCGTTTGTAGCGGTGTACCCCACGCAAAATAACCGGCGACTGTCTTTACCCAGGGAATATCAACAAACTGGGCAATAGTTACTGGAAACATTAGCACGGATGACGCAAAGATGATGGGAATGACCCCTGCCTGATTGACTTTCAGGGGAATGTGGCTGGAGTGTCCGCCATATGTTCTCTGGCCGACGACTCGTTTAGCATAAGAAATGGGAATCCGGCGGTGGGCCTGATGGATCAGGATGACAAAGACCACCATACCTACCGCGATCAACCCGAACAGGACGGCATTAAAACCATTGATAGTGCCCGCCTGCAGGTATTGATAGATGCGCCCTAAATTTTTGGGCAAAGCGGCGACGATACCGGCAAAAATGATGAGAGAAATTCCGTTCCCCACGCCTTGTGACGTGATCTGCTCGCCGACCCACATGAGGAATACCGTCCCCGCTGTTAAGGTGATTGCGATGATGAGAATCGAACCGATCCCCGGATTAAGTATCGCATCCTTGAGACCGATGGACATGCCAACAGCCTGCAGAAATGCCAACGCGACCGTCAAATAACGTGTGACCTGAGTAGTTTTCTTGTGTCCTTCCTGCCCTTCCTTAGACCATTGCTCCAACGTCGGTATCACCACGGTGAGCAGCTGAATGATGATGGAAGCATTGATATAAGGGGTAATGCTCATTGCGAAGATGGAGAATTTACTCAACGCGCCGCCTGAGAACAAGTCCAGCAAACCGAAAAGATTACCGCTTTGAAAAAGTTGTTCAATCACGGCCGGATTCACGCCCGGAACGGGGATGTGCGTCCCCATCCGAAAAATGGCAAACATGATCAGCGTAAAGATGATCTTCTGCCGAAGTTCGGGAATCCTATAGATGTTCGCAAGGGCTGAAAGCACCTCAGATCACCTCGACTTTTCCGCCTGCCGCCGTGATCTTTTCTTCTGCCGTTTTCGTAAAGCCATTAGCTCTCACCGTCAGCTTTTTTGTGAGCTCGCCGTTCCCTAAGATGCGAACGCCGTCCCGAACGTTTTTCAGGATCCCCATCTCAATGAGGGACACGGGATCCACCGTAGCTCCGTCCTCGAAGCGATTCAGACACGAAACATTGACCTCAGCAAAAATATCAGCGAAGACATTTTTGAAGCCGCGCTTCGGCAGCCGACGATAAAGCGGCATCTGTCCGCCTTCAAATCCGGTGCGGACGCCGCCGCCCGAGCGGGCATTCTGCCCCTTCGATCCGCGGCCGGCGGTTTTCCCGAGACCGCTGCCGATACCACGTCCCTTGCGGGTACGGCTCTTTCGTGCGCCGGGCGCCGGAGACAATTCATGTAGTTTCATCAAATGCACCCCCTTCAACTCAATCTGCGATCTCTTCTACCGTTACCAAATGCTCCACTTTATGGATCTGACCGCGGATGGTCGGATGATCCGGCAACACGGAGCATGAATTTAATTTTCTCAGCCCTAAAGCCTTCACGGTTTTCCGCTGTGTGTCCGGCCGACCGATCAAGCTCCGGGTCAAAGTGACTTTCAATTTAGCCATTGAAAAACCCTCCTTAACCCAAAATTTCCTGAACTGTCTTGCCGCGAAGCTCCGCTACTCGCTCGGCTTTCTTCAGCTGACTCAAACCGGTAAGGGTGGCGCGAACCATATTATTGGGGTTGGAAGACCCCAGAGATTTCGTGAGGATATCCCGGATGCCGGCCAGCTCCAGAACCGCACGGGCCGGTCCGCCGGCGATAACACCGGTACCTTTTGCGGCGGGCTTTAAGAGCACCCGGCCGGCACCGAAAACGCCGATGATTTCGTGAGGAATCGTATGTTCCCGCAATGCCACTTCAATGAGGTGTTTCTTGGCATCTTCAATACCCTTGCGGATCGCTTCCGGAACCTCGCTGGCTTTTCCCAGACCGACGCCGACCTTACCCTTCTGGTTGCCGACGACGACGAGGGCGCTGAACGAGAACCGACGTCCGCCTTTAACAACTTTGGCCACGCGATTTATATATACGACTTTCTCCTGATACTCGGGAGTTTCGTTGTCCATTCTAGCCATTCATTTACCTCCTTTGCAAGTTTAGAATTTCAGGCCGGCTTCACGGGCCGCCTCAGCCAGAGCCGCAACCCGGCCATGGTAGATATAACCGCCGCGGTCGAAGACCACCGTCTGAATTCCTTTTTCCAAAGCTTTCTTGGCCACGGCGGCACCGACCGCCTTCGCTGCGGCAATATTACCACCGTAAGCGGAAAAATCTTTATCTTGGGAACTCGCCGCCACCAGCGTTACGCCGTGCGTATCATCGATAACCTGCGCGTAAATGTTGCCGAGACTGCGGAACACATTGAGGCGCGGGCATTCCGCCGTTCCAGAAATATGGCTGCGCACCCGTAGATGACGTTTTTGGCGCGCCTTGTTTTTATCCTCTTTACGAAGCACGCGAATCCCTCCTTTCTGTCAAAGTATTTATTTCTTTCCTTTGGCGCCAGCTTTACCGACCTTGCGGCGGATATGCTCGCCTTCGTATTTTATCCCCTTGCCCTTATAGGGTTCCGGCCCGCGTAGTGAACGAATTTTCGCTGCCATGCCGCCGACCATTTCCTTATCGGCCCCGGAAATCACGATCTTATTCGCCGCCGGTGCATCTAATTCAATTCCCTTCGGCGGCTCTACCACCACCGGATGAGAAAAACCTAGGGAAAGATTTAAGTTCTTGCCCTGTTTTACGGCACGATAGCCAACACCGTTGATTTCAAGGCTTTTCGTAAAGCCCTCGGTCACGCCGACGATCATATTATTGATAAGCGTCCGGGTAAGGCCGTGCAGCGACTTATGCAATTTATCTTCCGAAGGGCGTTCCACCGTGATCACATTATCCTGAACAGTCACTTTCATGTCCGGATGGCAAAGCCGGGAAAGCTCGCCTTTCGGGCCTTTGACTGTGACTTTATTATCACGCGCCAACGTAACGGTTACGCCGGACGGAATCGTAATCGGCGCTCTACCAATTCTTGACATCTGTAAACCTCCCAGTTCCTTTCATATTACCAGACGTAAGCTAAAATTTCGCCGCCCAACCCGGCCTTACGGGCCTTCTTATCACTCATGATTCCCTTGGACGTGGAAATGATCGCGACACCCAGGCCGCCGAGAACCCGGGGAAGCTCCGCACTCTTCGCGTACATGCGAAGACCGGGTTTGGAAATACGTTTGATCCCGGAGATCACCTTTTCGCGTTCCGGCCCGTATTTCAAAGTCAGCACCAGCATACCCTGCTTGTTATCTTCCGTGAAGGTATAATCTCGAATAAACCCTTCCTCCTTCAAGACCGCCGCAATGGCTCTCTTGATCTTGGAACCGGGGATCTCAACTTTATCATGCAAAACGGAGTTTGCGTTGCGCAAACGAGTCAACATATCAGCAATAGGATCAGTCATTACCATAAATCGATATCCTCCTTTCTTTCTAACCTCAGCGGGTCACCAACTGGCCTTCGTAACGCCGGGAATGGCACCCTTATAACTTTGCTCTCTAAAGCAGATACGGCACATATCAAACTTTCTCATATAACCATGCGGACGACCGCAGATCTTGCAGCGATTATACTTGCGGACCTTATATTTGGGTTCACGGCTCCATTTTTCAATCATAGCCTTCTTGGCCACAGTCAGTACCTCCTCTTTCCTTTGGTTAAGCGTTAAACGGCATACCCAAGAGAGAGAGAAGCGCTCTGGCCTCTTCGTCGGTTTTTGCCGTCGTAACGATGACTACATTCATGCCCCGAACTTTATCGATTTTATCGTAATCGATTTCCGGAAAAATCAGCTGCTCTTTCAGGCCCACCGAGTAATTCCCGCGACCATCAAAGGCCTTAGCGCTGACGCCATGGAAATCGCGGACCCGCGGCAAAGCGACGTTCATAAACTTATCAAGGAACTGATACATCCGCGTCCCGCGCAGCGTTACTTTCGCACCGATCGGCATTCCCTGCCGGATCTTCCAAGTAGCGATAGACTTTTTCGCCCGGGTGACGATGGGCTTTTGCCCGGCGATAAGGGTCAAATCGCTGACCGCGGCATCCAATGCTTTCGGGTTGCCGACAGCCTCACCTACGCCCATGTTGATGATGACCTTTTCCAGTTTGGGAAGCTGCATGACATTCTTGTAGCCAAACTTCTTTGTAAGCTCGGGAGCGACTTCCTTCGCGTACTTTTCCTGTAATCTATCCACCTATGCTCCTCCTTTCCGTGTTATTTCGCTTCGTCTACTAATTCGCCGCACTTTTTGCAGGCGCGGACATATCTCCCGTTGACCAGCTTTTTCATCGTGCGTGTCGCCTTTTGACAAGCGGGGCAGACCACCATGACCTTGCAAGCCGCCAGCGGCGCTTCTTTAGTAATGATGCCGCCCTGGGGCGCCTTCTGGTTCGGCTTCGTGTGCCGCTTGACTTTATTGATGCCCTCCACCACGACCTTGGATTTTTTGGGCATCGACAGAATGACTTTGCCCTTCTGCCCTTTATCTTTGCCGGAGAGGACGACGACTGTATCGCCCTTTTTAACATGCAAATGATTATTCAGTGACAAAATAGCACCTCCTCACTCTTAAAGTACTTCCGGGGCTAAAGAGACGATCTTCATGAAATCCTTATCCCGAAGCTCGCGGGCCACCGGGCCAAAGATACGCGTGCCCCGAGGCGTATTGTCGTCTTTAATGATAACGGCCGCGTTTTCATCGAACCGAATATAAGAACCGTCTGCCCGGCGCAGACCCTTCACACTGCGGACGACGACCGCTTTCACGACCTCGCCTTTCTTGACCATACCGCCGGGCGCTGCTGACTTCACGGCTGCCACGATAATATCGCCGATATTGGCGTATTTGCGATAGGATCCGCCCATGACGCGAATGCACATGATTTCCTTAGCGCCGGTATTGTCACCAACATTCAACATGGTTTGCTGTTGAATCATTATCTTACCTCCTTCTTCGTTTTCTTATGGTATCTGAAGGCAATTATTTCGCTCTCGCAATCACTTTCACAACCCGCCATCTCTTATCTTTGGAAAGCGGACGCGTTTCCATGATCTGAACGGTATCGCCGGTATGGGCATCGTTCTCTTCGTCATGCGCCTTGAACTTCACAGTCTTTTTGACCGCTTTCTTATAAAGTTTGTGCTGTTCGATATCTTCCACGGCGACCACTACAGTCTTCTCCATCTTATCGCTGACGACTCTTCCCACACGCGTCTTGCGATCATTTCTATCGCTCATCAGGGAGCCTCCTTCCTCGGCATATCTTAACTTGAGAAACTACGGTGTTCTCAAGCATTCAGTTCCTGCTCACGCTGCACTGTTTTAATGCGAGCGATGGTCTTTTTGACTTCCCGGATGCGCATCGGGTTCTCAAGCTGACCGGTGGCGTGCTGGAATCTTAGATTGAACAGTTCTTCCTTCAGGGAAGCGACCTTCTGGTCAAGTTCACCGGCGCTCATATCCCGTATTTCATTAACTTTCATTTGCGTCACCGCCCTCTTTCTGCTGGTCGTCACGCTTCACGAATTTCGTCTTGATGGGGAGCTTGTGACCGGCCAAACGCATGGCCTCTTTTGCCACCTCTTCCGAGATCCCGTCCATTTCAAAGAGAACACGGCCCGGTTTGACGACAGCCACCCAGTATTCCGGCGATCCCTTGCCGCTGCCCATGCGGGTCTCAGCGGGTTTCGCCGTCACTGGCTTATCCGGGAAGATTTTGATCCAAACCTGCCCGCCGCGCTTGATATAACGCGTCATGGCGATACGCGCCGCCTCAATCTGGCGATTCGTAATCCACGCCGGCTCCAAAGCAACGAGTCCAAACTGGCCATGGGACACGGTATTGCCGCGATGGGCCTGCCCCTTCATCCGTCCGCGAAATTGCTTACGATATTTGACTCTCTTTGGTAATAACATCAGGCTTCGCTCCCTTCCACCCGGACCGCCGAAGCAGCCTGCTTCTTTTCAGGAAGGATTTCCCCTTTGAATATCCAAACCTTAACGCCGATCCGCCCATACGTCGTCGCGGCTTCCGCCGTTCCGTAATCGATGTCCGCCCGCAGGGTGTGCAGAGGGATACTGCCTTCCCGATAAGACTCGGTACGGGCAATCTCTGCGCCCCCCAATCGGCCACTGACCATGATCTTGACGCCTTTCGCGCCCATGCGCATGGTGCGTCCCACGCAGGACTTCATGGCCCGACGGAATGCGATGCGGCGCTCCAACTGCCCGGCCACATTCTCCGCTACCAATTTGGCGTCTAAATCCGGCGACTTCACTTCGGCAATATCGATATCTACGCGCTTGTCCGTGTAACCTTTAAGCCCCGTTTTGATCTGCTCTATACCCGAACCGCCCCGGCCGATTACCATGCCCGGTTTCGCCGTGTGGATGGTAAGGCGCAGACGATTCTTGGAACGTTCCGTTTCCACGCGGGAAATACCCGCCGTCTGCAGGCTGTCCATCAGATAATCACGAATCTTGATATCTTCATGCAGATTTTCTGCGTAATCTTTATCAGCATACCATTTAGCATCCCAAGTCTTAACGATGCCAAGGCGCATACCGTGCGGATTTACTTTCTGACCCAATACGTTCCCC
>CAJPQU010000060.1 GCA_905372875.1 uncultured Schwartzia sp.
AAGACACCGCCCTTTCACGGCGGGTTCGTGGGTTCAAATCCCGCTGGCGTCACCAATCGCGTACAGCCGCAGCAGCGGTTTCTATAATTTTATACTGGCCCGGTAGTTCAGTTGGTTTAGAATGCCGCCCTGTCACGGCGGAGATCGTGGGTTCAAGTCCCATCCGGGTCGCCATTTTGCCTCGGTAGCTCAGTCGGTAGAGCAAAGGACTGAAAATCCTTGTGTCAGCGGTTCGATTCCACTCTGAGGCACCACGCACAGCGACGAGTCCGAAGGGGCTCGTTTTTTTATAGGGAAGGGCAATGGGGGCGTCAGCGGCGGTCGTATTCGGCGCGGCTCAGGTTCTGTCGGCTATCTGGTGAAGGAGGACGTATGGGCGGGTTATCGGAGATGTTTTTAGGATTTATTGACCATTGGGGTTATTTCGCTGTGGCTCTGTTGATGGGGATGGAAAATGCCTGTATCCCCATTCCCAGCGAGCTGATCTTGGGTTTTGCCGGGTATCTGGTGTTCGCGGGGCGCATGACGTTTTTGGGGGCGCTTTGGTACGGTATGCTGGGAGGAATACTGGGCTCCTGGTTCGCCTATGAGGTGGGGCGGCGCGGGGGACGCGCCTTTGTGGATCGCTACGGGCATTACTTTTTCATCAAGCGTTCCCATGTGGATAGGGCCCAGAACTGGTTTGACCGCTACGGACTGAAGGCCGTGTTTTTCAGCCGGATGCTGCCAGTGATCCGGACGTTTATTTCCCTGCCGGCGGGGTTTGCTCATGTGGATCTGAAAAAGTTTACCCTGTATACCATCTTAGGCTCTTTGCCCTGGACGGCGCTGATCATCGGTGCGGGGATGGCATTAGGGGAGAGCTGGGAATATCTCTTGGAGGTGGGGCATGAGGCCAGCCTTTTGTTTATGGTTGGTTGCGCCGTCCTCGGCGGGGTCTGGTATTGGCGTCGCCGCCATAAGAAGCGGGGGCTGAAGTAAGGGAAGCGAAGGAGGGATTTCCATGGCGATTTTAGGTGCGTTTGCCGTGCCGCATCCGCCCATCATTCTGCCGGAGATCGGGCGGGGGGAAGAGCGGCGGATCCAGGCGACCATCGACGCGTATCGGGAGGCGATGCGGCGGGCGGAGGCGCTTCAGCCGGACACGGTGGTGGTGACGAGCCCGCACGCCACGATGTACGCGGATTATTTCCATGTGTCCCCGGGGGAGGGCGCTTCCGGGGATTTTGGTGCGTTTCGCGCCCCTGAGGTGAAGGTGACGGCGGTTTACGATTCGGCCTTGGCCCGCGCCATCGGGGAGGCGTGCCGCGAGGCGGGGATCGACGGCGGAACGGGGGCGCCGCGAGAGCCGCAGCTTGATCACGGGACGATGATTCCCCTGCGCTTTTTACAGGAATGTACGACGGCGGTGAAGGTCGTTCGCATCGGTCTGTCGGGGATGTCGCCTTTGCAGCATTACCGCTTTGGCACCTGCATCGCTCGAGCGGCGGAGGCGTTGGGGCGGCGAGTGGTTCACCTTGCCTCCGGCGATCTTTCCCATAAGCTTCGCGCCGATGGGCCTTACGGTTTTTCCGCTGAGGGGCCGGTCTTTGATCGGGAATGTATGGCGGTGTTGGGGGATGGCGATTTCCTGCGGCTGCTGTCGATAGATCCGGCGCTCGCGGAGGGGGCGGCGGAGTGCGGCCTTCGTTCCTTCTGGATCATGGCTGGGGTGTTGGATGGCTTGGCCGTCACGTCGGAAGCATTATCTTATGAAGGGCCCTTTGGCGTAGGCTACGGCGTGGCGGCCTTTCAGGTAACGGGCGTCGACGCGTCTCGCCGTATCGGCGATCAATTTGCGGCGGCGGAGGCGGCGCGGCAAGAAGCGCGTCGGGCGGCGGAAGACGCTTATGTAAAATTGGCGCGGTACAGTTTAGAGACCTTTGTCACGACGCGGCAGCGGGCGGCGCTGCCGGAGGCGCTGCTCCCCGAACTTACGGCGCGGCGGGCGGGGGTGTTCGTTTCCCTGAAAAAGGATGGGCAGCTTCGGGGCTGTATCGGCACCTTTCAGCCGACGACGGCTCATGTGGCGGCGGAGATCTTGCAGAACGCCGTGTCGGCGGGGATGGAAGACCCGCGTTTTTCCCCGGTAGAGCCGGAGGAATTGCCGGGTCTTGTTTACAGCGTCGATGTTTTGACGGATCCTGAGCCGGTGGCGTCCGAGGCGGCGCTGGACGCGGCGAAGTATGGGGTCATTGTGGAAGGGATGGGAGGCCGCCGGGGGCTGCTCCTCCCCGCGCTGCCGGGGGTCAATTCCGTGACGGAGCAGGTGGCCATCGCTCGACAGAAGGGCGGCATAGGGCCGAAGGAGCCGGTGAAACTCTATCGGTTTGAGGTGGTGAGACACCATTGACCCGGGGCAAGATTGTCTGCCCCGTCTGTCCCCACCACTGCGCCTTAGCGGAAGGGGAGACAGGGTGGTGCCGGGCACGAGGGGCACAGAATGGCGCGGTGGTGAGCCTAAACTACGGGCGGGTCGCGTCGCTGGCCCTCGATCCGGTGGAGAAGAAGCCGTTCGCCCGCTGGATGCCGGGGAAGTTTATCCTGTCCGTGGGAAGTTTCGGCTGCAATCTCCGCTGTCCCTTCTGTCAAAACGACGCCATCTCTCAAGCGGGGGCGTCGTTTCCCACGACGGAGATGCCCCCCGAAGATTTGGCGCATCTGGCCGAAGAATTCGTGCCCCGGGGGAATGTGGGGGTGGCGTTTACCTATAATGAGCCTTTGATCGGCTATGAGTATGTGCGGGATACGGCACGCCTCCTGAAGGAGGCGGGGCTTTCGGCGGCGGTGGTGACGAACGGGTGCATGGCGCCGCGCCTTTTCAGGGAGCTCTTGCCCCTTGTCGATGCCTTCAATATCGATCTCAAAGGCTGGCGGTCGTCGTTTTACGATTGGGTGGGGGGCGATTTAGCTGCGGTGAAGGAAAACATTCGGCAGGCCGCGGCGGCCGCCCATGTGGAAGTGACGACCCTCATCGTGCCGGGGAAAAACGACGACAGCGCCGACATGGAGGCCGAGGCCGCGTGGCTGGCGGAGATTTCGCCGATGCTGCCGCTCCACATCAGCCGCTATTTTCCCCGCTTTTTGACGACGGAGATTCCGGCGACGCCGGTGGCCGTCATTCATCGGTTGGCAGAAGCCGCCCGGCGTCATTTGCGGTATGTGTACGAGGGCAATGTGTGAGGGAGAAAGGAAATACTGCCCTGGGAAGGGGACAAAAGCCGGCGAGGCCTTGGGGATGGGAGAGACGAAGCGCGGAATGTGGTGGTGTACGTGGGCGGCGCGGAAAGAGCGGGAGAGACGGCGGGATGCGCCGGGAAGAGGAGGAGTTAGATGGCCATTCGCATGATTGTGTCTGATTTGGATGGGACACTGCTGGATTCGGCGTATCGTCTGTCGGCGGCGAATCGGACGGCGTTTCGGGAAGCGGCGGCGCAGGGCGTGCGGGTGCTTTTGGCGACGGGTCGGATGTTTGCCTCGGCAGTGCGCTATGCCAAAGAATTGGCGCTGGATACGCCCGTCATCAGCTATAACGGCGGTGTGGTGCAGGAGATGGACGGAACGCTTTTGCACGCGGATTTTTTGGCGCCAAAAACAGCGGCGCGGGTGCTGCGCTATATTTTCGCCCGGGGCTGGTATGTGCAGCTTTACCGGCTGGACGGGCTGTTTTTTGCGGCGGAGACAGCGGAGGCGCGATTTTACCGCACCGCATCCGGGATTGCCGGAAGGGCGGTGGGAGAAAGGGGCCTTTTGGCGCGGACGGAAGGGGTACCGAAGCTCCTCGTGGTCGCTGATACGCCAGCGCATACGGCGGCGGTCATCGCCGAGATCGCGGCGGCCTTCCCGGGGGAGATCGCGGTGATGCAGTCCAATCCCACGTACATTGAGATCGTCCCCGCGGGGGTGTCCAAGGCTTCGGCTATGCTGAAGGTGGCGGCGGACTACGGCATTTCGGCAGCGGAGATCATGGCCCTCGGGGATTCGGGCAATGACGTGGCGATGCTGCGGGCGGCGGGACTGGGGGTAGCCATGGGAAACGCGGCGCCGGAGGTACAGAAGGCGGCGGACGCGGTGACGGATTCTGTGGCGGAGGACGGCGCGGCGCTGGCGGTGCGCCGCTACGTCTTGGAGGCGGGGCGGTGATTCGGCTCATCGCCCTCGATTTAGACGGGACGCTTCTCAATCGGGACAAGACCGTGAGCCGGGGCAACCGGGCGGCCCTTGCCGCGGCGATGGCGCGAGGCGTCTATGTGACGCTGGCCACGGGACGGATGCTCAATTCCGCCTTATACTTCGGGCGGCTCATCGGGGCGAACGCGCCATTGATTTCCTGTAACGGCGGCTTGGTGCAGGGGATGGACGAGGCGGCCCCCATCTTTTCCCGCACCTATGTTCCGCCCTTAGCGCAGGATTTTTTGCGGTTTGCCATTGGTCGGGGCTGGTATGTCCAGTGGCACATCGGCCGGGAAATTTACAGTACGGACTACCGACCGGAATATTTTGACGCCTATCGGACGGTGCCGGGATTTACGGTGCATGCCGTGGGGGAAGCGTATTTGGCCTACACGGAGAAGGTGCTGCAATTCGTCCTGCGGGATTTCACCGGCGCACATATGGCGTCCATGCTGACGGAGGTAGAAACGGCTTTTCCAGGGAAGTTCGCGGTGACGCTGAACGCGCCGCAGGTGGCGGATATCATGCCCTGCGGCGTGACGAAGGCGGTGGGGCTGGCGGCGCTGGCGGCGCATTTAGGGATCACCTCCGAAGAAGTCATGGCCTGCGGCGACGGGGACAACGACCTCGCCATGCTGCGCTGGGCGGGGACGGCTGTCGTGCCGCAGGACGGGCAGGACGCGGCGAAATCGTTGGCGACGTATATCGCGCCCCCCTGCGACGAGGACGCGGTGGCCGACGCCGTGGAAAAATTCGTGCTTTGCGGCGAAAAATGAGGGAAACGCGGCATCATTTTTTAGACTTTGCCGCGAAAAAATGGTATAATAGGACACACTTAGTGAGCGCGACCGCAGGGAAGCGGGAACTTAGTGAGAATATATACCTAACCACTTAGCAAAGACGAGCGAAGTCTGCACTTAGTGGTTATTGAAATATGAACAGCAATATCATACATTTGAGGTGAGATTTTTGGATTCTGATCAGGATAAGGTCGTTCCCGTGAACCTCTCCGAGGTCATGTCGACGTCCTACATCGATTACGCCATGAGCGTCATCGTGGCCCGGGCGCTGCCGGATGTGCGCGACGGCTTAAAACCCGTGCATCGCCGCATCCTCTACGCCATGCAGGAAGCGGGCATGGGGTCGAACAAACCCTACAAGAAATCGGCGCGTATCGTCGGTGAGGTTTTGGGTAAATATCATCCCCATGGCGACACTTCCGTTTACGACGCCATCGTGCGGATGGCGCAGGACTTTTCCATCCGCTATCCCCTAGCGGACGGCCACGGCAATTTCGGTTCCGTGGACGGTGACCCGGCGGCGGCCATGCGCTACACGGAAGTCCGCATGTCGAAGATCGCCGAGCTGATGCTGCAGGACATCGACAAGGATACGGTGGACTTCGTTCCCAACTACGACGAATCCCTCAAGGAGCCGTCGGTGCTGCCGGCGAAGTTCCCCCAGCTTTTGGTGAACGGATCGGCAGGCATCGCCGTGGGCATGGCCACGAACATTCCCCCCCACAACATGCGGGAGGTCATCGACGGAGTATTGATGCTCATCGACAACCCGGAAACCACGGTGGACGAGCTGATGACCGTGGTCAAGGGGCCGGATTTCCCTACCGGCGGTCAGATTTTAGGGTTGGAGGGCGTGCGCAGCGCCTATCGGACGGGCCGGGGCGTCGTACCCATGCGGGCGGAGGCCCACATCGAAACGATGTCCAGCGGCAAGGCGCAGATCATCGTCACCGAGCTCCCGTATCAGGTGAACAAAGCCCGCTTGGTGGAAAAGATCGCGGAATTGGTGCGGGACAAGACCATCGAAGGCATCACGGCGCTCCGGGATGAATCGGATCGCAGCGGGATGCGCATCGTCATGGAACTGCGCCGGGACGCCAACGCCAATGTCATTTTGAATCAGCTGTATAAGCATACCCAGATGCAGGACAGCTTCGGCGTCATCATGCTGGCGCTGGTGGACGGGCGGCCTCGGGTTCTCAATTTGAAGGAAGTCCTTCACTATTACCTCGCCCATCAGGAAGACGTCATCACCCGCCGGACGAAGTATGAGCTGGCGAAAGCCGAAGCCCGGGCGCATATCTTGGAAGGGCTGACCATTGCCCTTGACCATTTGGATGCGGTGATCACCACGATCCGCAGCTCCCGCACGGCGGACATCGCCAAAGCGGCCCTCATGGACGGCTTTTCCCTCTCGGACAAGCAGGCTCAAGCTATTTTGGATCTCCGTCTCCAGCGCCTCACCGGCCTTGAGCGGGAGAAGATTCAGGAAGAATATCAGGAAGTCTTGAAAACGATTGATTACTTGAAATCGGTTTTGGCCGATGAGAGTAAGATCTTCGGCATCATCAAAGACGAGCTGACGAAGGTGAAGGAGCAGTTCGGCGACGACCGACGCACCCGCATCACTCTCGACGCTTCGGACATGGCGGTGGAAGACCTCATCGCTGAGGAGGACGTGGTGCTGACGCTGACCCACGGCGGCTACGTCAAGCGCATTCCTCTCGATACCTACCGCAATCAAAAGCGCGGCGGCCGGGGCGTCACCGGCATGGGGACGAAGGAAACGGACTTCGTGGAGCATCTCCTCATCACCACGACCCATCGCACGGTTCTCTTCTTCACGAATCGGGGGCTCGTTTACCGCCTCAAGGGGTACGATATTCCCGAGTCGGCGCGGCAGGCGAAGGGGACGGCCATCGTCAATCTGCTGCCGCTCTCCGGCGGGGAAACCATCACCGCCGTCATTCCCGTGGAAGCCTTCCGGGAAGATCGCTATCTCTTCATGGCGACCCGCAAGGGCATCGTGAAGAAAACGGTGCTGAAGGAATTTGATACAGCCCGCAAGGGGGGCCTCATCGCCCTCACCTTGGACGAGGACGATGATCTCATCGGCGTCAAGGCCACGGACGGCGAGCGTCAGATCGTCATCGGCACCCGGGATGGACTGGCCATCGCCTTCGAGGAGGGCGACGTCCGGGTCATGGGACGGCAGGCGCACGGCGTCTACGGGATCCGGCTCAGCGACATGGATGAAGTCGTGGGCATGGACACCCTCCGCCCTGAGCACCAGATCCTCACCGTCACCGAAGAAGGCTACGGCAAGCGCACCGCCGTCAGCGAATACCGCATTCAGCAGCGGGGCGGCAAGGGCATCATCAACATGAAAGTCACGGAAAAAACCGGCGCGGTGGTAGGCCTCAAGGTGGTCCACCCGGAGCAGGAGCTCATGCTCATCACCACCGGCGGCATCGTCATCCGCACCAACGTGGATGAAATTTCTGTCATCAGCCGCAACACCCAGGGGGTCAAGGTCATCAAGACGGAAGAAGGCGACCGGGTGGCGTCGCTGGCGGTGATGGATCAAAAAACGGAATAAAAGAAAAATTGGCTGGGCATATTAATGTTTCACGTGAAACATTTGTTCCACGTGAAACATTGCGCGAGGCTGTCCACGAAAAAAGGCGATACGCGTTCCCGTAAAGGGAATAACGTATCGCCTTTTTGGCGGCCGCTTTTTACCAATACACCCGCAGGACGGCGTAGAGGAGGAAGAGGGCGTAGAGGGCGATCATGAGGAGACCTTCCCGGCGGACGAGGGTGTGTTTCGTCCAGGTGAAGCGCCAGACCAGGGCACTGAAGGCAATGAGAATGATTGTATCGGTAAGATTTTCCCCGGTGAAGGCCACCGGCCGAATAGTGGCTGTCACTCCTAAAATGAAAAGAATATTGAAAATGTTGGAGCCGATAACGTTGCCCACGGCCATGTCTAATTGATTCTTTCGGGCGGCGGCGATGGAGGTGACGAGTTCCGGCAGGCTGGTGCCCACGGCGCAGATCGTGAGGCCGATGAGGGTGTCCGTCATGCCGAAGACCCGAGCGATGGCCACCGCCCCGTAGGACAGCTCGTGTCCGGCGACCACGGTGTCGCCCCCCACGACGAAATCGCCGCCGAATTTGATGGCCAGCATGCCGATGATAATGAGAAGCAGACTTTTGCTCAGGGACATGAGATCCTCTTTTTCTTCTTTCAGCGAGGCGCGGCGGGCTTTATTGGCCTCGTGAAGGGTGTAGAGGAGAAAGAGAACGAAGAAAAAGAGGAAAATCAATCCTTCCCTTCGGCTGATGAGACCGATGGCGTCCCCGGATGCCGTCCCGGCCGTGCCTGTCGCGCCGAAAACTGCCAAGACGGCGGCACAGGCGACGGAGAAGGGAAATTCCCGGGTCAGGCTCTTCTGGGATACCGAGAGGGGCGTAAAAAGAGCGCTGACCCCTAAGACGATCATCAGGTTGAAGATATTCGAGCCCGTGACGTTGCTGACGGCGATCTCATTGCTGCCCGCCAAGGCGGCGGTGACGCTCACTGCCAATTCCGGCAGGCTCGTCCCCATGGCTACGATGGTCAGCCCGATGACCAGCCCGGGGATCCGCAGCCGCCGCGCTACCGCCGAGCTGCCGTCCACAAAGGCGTCCGCGCCCTTGATGAGCAGCACGAAGCCAAGGAGCAGGACGAGGGCGGCGATAAGGATGGACCCGAATGAATTCATGGATATTTCCTCCTTGTGACCGGCGGATATCGGGAGATTCCGGACTGTCAGAGCGTCGTATCGGCGGCAGACGGACACGGTCGTTTTATGAGCATAGCAAAGAGAAGAGCCCGTCGTCGGCTCTCGCAGAGAGTCTGATTCTCGGCTATCAGTATACCGTAGGAGGCAGGGAAATTCAATGGTGTTTCGGATTGACAATTCTTGGAACTTTTTATATGATAAATATCAGAAAGTATTTTTCGATAAATAAGAAAACGGAACAGGTTTCAAAAATCATATCGAGGGGGCTGTTTCTTATGGCAGTAAAAGTGGCGATCAACGGATTCGGGCGGATCGGGCGTCTGGCCTTTCGGCAGATGTTCGGCGTGCCGGGGTTCGAGATCGCGGCGATCAATGATTTGGCTCAGCCGAAGATGCTGGCGCATCTTTTGAAGTACGATTCCACCCAGGGGCGGTATGACCACGAGGTGACCTATGATGAGACGGATCTCTTCGTGGACGGGCACCGGGTGCAGAAGTTTGCCGAGGCGGACGCGGCGAATATCCCCTGGGGCGCGGCGGGGATCGATGTGGTACTGGAATGTACCGGGGCCTACACATCAAAGGAAAAATCCCAGAAGCATATTCAGGCGGGGGCGAAGAAGGTCATTATTTCGGCTCCGGCGGGCAACGATCTCCCCACCGTCGTCTACAACGTCAACCATGAGACGCTGAAGGCCTCCGACACCATCATTTCGGCAGCGTCCTGCACGACGAACTGCCTGGCCCCCATGACGGACGTCCTCCATAAGTTAGCGCCCATTCAGAGCGGGATCATGACCACCATTCACGCGTACACCGGGGATCAGATGCTCTTGGACGGCTCTCACCGCAAGGGAGATCTGCGCCGGGCCCGGGCGGCGGCCCTCAATATCGTACCCAATTCCACGGGGGCGGCGAAGGCCATCGGGCTGGTCATCCCCGAGCTGAAGGGGAAGCTCATCGGCGCGGCCCAGCGCGTCCCCACGCCCACCGGTTCCACCACCATCCTCATCGCGGTGGTGAAGGGAAAAGTGACGGTGGAGGAAGTCAACGCTGCCATGAAAAAAGCGGCCAATGAGTCATTCGGCTACAATGAGGAGGAGATTGTGTCCTCGGACATCATCGGCATGAGCTACGGGGCGCTCTTCGACGCCACCCAGACGATGGTCAGTCCTGTTTCCGACGAGCTGACGCAGGTGCAGGTGGTTTCGTGGTACGATAACGAGAGCAGCTACACCTATCAGATGTGTCGGACAATCAAATATCTGGCGGGCCTGAAATAAAGAAAAGGCCGCGGACGAGTGATCCGAGAGAGGTTCGGCCGAAGCGAGGGCCGGGCCTCTTTTAAAGAGCAAAAAGAGCGCGCGTGAAAAGCGGAAGGCTCTTTGAGAAGCGTGATGCGTGAAGCGGAGGGGTGTGCTATGAGCAAGAAGACGCTGAAAGATATCGACGTGAAGGGGAAAAAGGTGTTCGTCCGGGCGGATTTTAATGTACCTCTGGATGATAAGCAGCAGATTACCAACGATAAGCGCATCCGGGCGACACTGCCCACGATCGAGTATCTCTTGGGCGAAGGGGCGGCGGTGATTTTAGCCAGCCACTTGGGGCGGCCCAAGGGGACGGTAAAGCCGGAGCTTTCTCTGCGCCCGGTGGCGGCGCGGCTGACGGAGCTTTTGGGAAAGCCGGTGGCCTTCGCCGAAGACTGCGTGGGAGAGAAGGCGAAGGAAGCGGCGGCAAAGCTTTCCCCGGGGGACGTGTTGCTCCTTGAGAACCTGCGGTTTCATCCGGAGGAGGAGAAGAACGATCCCGCTTTTGCCAAAGCTCTGGCAGAGCTGGCGGATGTGGTGGTGGATGACGCTTTTGGCTGCGCTCACCGCGGCCACGCGTCCAATGCGGGCATCGCGCAGTACCGGGAAACGGTGGCGGGGCTTCTCATCGAAAAGGAGATTGCCTTCATCGGCAAGGCGCTGGAGAATCCGGCACGCCCCTTCGCGGCCGTATTGGGAGGGGCTAAAGTTTCAGATAAGATCGGGGTCATCGACAACCTCATCGATAAGGTGGACGTCCTCATTATCGGCGGCGGCATGGCCAATACGTTTTTGGCGGCGCAGGGGCTGAACGTGGGAAAATCGCTGACGGAGCCGGATACCTACGATCTGGCCCGGAAGCTCTACGCCAAGGCCCACGCCCGCAACGTCAAGATGGTGCTGCCGGTAGACGTGGTGGTGGCGGATGATTTCTCGGCCGAGGCCCGTCATAAAGT
>CAJPQU010000061.1 GCA_905372875.1 uncultured Schwartzia sp.
GCGGTGGACGGCGAGATGGTCTTCGCCTGGGCTAAAACGGGCGATGAGATCGCCCGGGGGGCCATCAGCCGTATGACCGAGGCATTAGCGGCGGGCATCGCGGCGGTTTGCTGCGTGGCGAACCCGGCGGTGGTCATCATCGGCGGGGGCATTTCCGCTGAGGCCGCCTATTTGCGCCCGCTGCTTTTGGAGACGCTGGGCGCCGTCCTTCCGGCGGACATTTTCACCGACACGCGCTTTGCTTTCGCCCGCTTGGGCAACGATGCCGGGCTGTTAGGCGCCCTGCGCTTTCTGCGGCAATGTATGGCGGGTGGGACGGCGCGTGGCGAAAACGAGAGCGGCGCTGCCGGTGATTGATGCGTGGGGGTGCTTCATGGGCTCGGCCATAAAAATTCCTCTTTGACATGGTGAGGAACAAGAAGATACAGGAGGCGAATGATGGAGGTCAGGATTAACGATACCTACGAAGAGATGAGCGCGGCGGCGGCGGAATTTGTCATCCGGCAGCTTCGTCACAAGCCGGCCAGCGTCATGGGGCTGGCGGCCGGAGGGACGCCCTGCCTGCTCTATCAGCTTTTAGGGGAATCTTTCGCGGCGGGGGAGGTGGATTTCTCCCGGGTGAGGACCTTCAGCCTCGACGAATATATCGGCTTGGGGGCGGATCATCCTCAAAGCTACCGCTATTTTATGGAGAAGCGCCTCTTTTCCCGGGTGAACCTCCCAGGAGCGCACATTGCCGCGCCGGACGGCATGGCGGCGGATATCGCCGCGGAGTGTGTCCGCTACGGGGCGGCCATCGAGGCGGCAGGAGGGATCGATCTCATGATCTTAGGCATCGGCTCCAACGCGCACATCGGCTTCAACGAGCCGGGGCCATGTTTCGTGCCGGACACCCATGTGGTGGAGCTGTCGGAGGCCACCCGGGCGGCGAACGCCCGCTTCTTCGAAGAGCCGGAGGATACGCCCCACTGGGCCGTCAGTATGGGAATTCGCGACATCATGTTCGCCGGGGCTATCCTGCTTTTGGCCAGCGGGGCGGGGAAGACGGAGGCCCTATACCAGGCAGTGTGCGGCGATATCACGCCCCAGGCTCCGGCCTCGGTTCTTCAGCTGCACCGAAACGTCCTGGTACTGGCGGATCGGGCGGCAGCCAGCCGACTGCCGGAGAAATATTTTTAGACGACGCAGCGCGGGCGGAAAATGCGGTGATCTTAGTGCCGGCGTGATTTGATCAAAGGCGCGGAATGAGGGGAATGGAATGAAGGCAATTACCAATGGAAAGCTGATTCTGCCGGACGAGCGGGG
Source organism: uncultured Schwartzia sp. (assembly GCA_905372875.1). Lineage (GTDB taxonomy): Bacteria > Bacillota > Negativicutes > Selenomonadales > Selenomonadaceae > CAJPQU01. The sequence goes on from CAJPQU010000061.1 coordinate 1,306, forward strand.
AGAATTTCAAATCGTGGAGCACCAGGCGCTGCTCTATGATACGGAAATTCGGGAGATCGTCCCGGAGATGGGAATTCGGAGCGATATCCGCCCGGAGGTGGAGGAGATCATCGACGCGCGGGGCGCCTACGTTTCGCCGGGCTTTGTCAATATTCACCTCCACGGCTGTGTGGGCTGCGACGCCATGGACGACGATCCGACGTCGCTCCCTTCCATGGCGCTGTATCAAGCGTCCACCGGGGTCACGGCCATGCTGCCCACCACTATGACGTATGATTTTCCTACAATTTACGCGGCGCTGGATCATATCCGGGGCGCGATGGCCGCGCCGGGGGACGGGGCGCGCATCCTGGGGGCCCACATGGAAGGCCCCTTTATCAGCGTAGAGCGGCGGGGGGCGCAGGCGCCGGAGCATATCGTGCCGGCGGATTACGCTCGGATCGCCGATTATCATGATATCATCCGCCTCATTACTATCGCTCCAGAGGAGCTCAAAGGGGATTATACCTTCGTGGAGCAGTGTCAGGAAGCGGGCATCACCATTTCCCTGGGGCACAGCTCCGCTGACTACAATACGGCCCGCCGGGCCATCTTACAATACGGAATCAATCATGTGACGCACCTTTTTAACGGCATGGTGCCTTTCCATCACCGCACGCCGGGGCTGGTGGGGGCGGCGCTGGACACGCCGGTGGACTGCGAACTCATCGCCGACAACGTCCACCTCCACCCCATGACCCAGCGCCTCGTCTGGCGCATGAAGCAGGGGCGGCACATCGTCCTCATCACTGACTCCATGCGGGCCTGCGGTCTCGGCGACGGAGAATCGGAGTTAGGCGGTCAGGTAGTGCGGGTTTCGGGGCAGGTGGCGGCCTTGAAGGACGGTACCATCGCCGGGAGCGTGCTTACCCTTGACCGGGCCGTGGCGAATTTCGCTGCCAACACCGGCGCGGGGTTGGCGGCTACGGTATCCTACGCCACTAAAGCGCCGGCGGAGAGCATCGGGGTCTACGATCAGATGGGGTCTTTGGAGATCGGCAAACGCGCCGACATCACGATCTTCGACGGGGCCGTCCGAGTGCAGCGCACCATCATCGGCGGGCGGCAGGTCTATCAGGCGGATGACGACGGAAGGGCGGATAAATGATACTAGGCTGGGGAGAAAAGAAATTGGGCATCGCCGCGCCGCTTCACGGGCGGATCATGGATATTACCGCCGTCCCCGACCCGGTGTTCGGGGAAAAAATGTTAGGGGACGGTTTCGCCGTGGAGCCGTCCCTCGAAGAAAACACCGTCGCCGCCCCCTGCGACGGCGAGGTCGTTTTGGTAGCGGACACGAAACACGCTGTGGCCCTTCGCGCCCAAGGCGTAGAGATGCTCATTCATGTGGGCTTGGATACGGCCGCCTTGGGGGGCGAAGGTTTTCAGGCCCTCGTCCGGTCCGGTGATCAGGTATCGGCGGGCATCCCGCTCCTCTCCTTCGACCGGGATATCCTCCAGGCTAAAGGGAAAAGCCTCGTCACCGTATTGGTCGTCACCAACGAGGCGGAGGCCGTGAAAAAGATAGCGAAAGATTTTACGCAGTCGTCCGCTGTTTTAACGGTGACGGTAAAATAAAAAACAAATGTTCCACGTGAAACATTTTTGGCGAATCCCATTTATTTTCGGCGACGCGTTTAAGAAAAATCGACAGGGACTCGCAGTTTGCCGGGGAGGTAAATAAAATCGCGGACGGTTGATTTTCTGTCAATACAAAAAGACGGCTCAGATCAGCGGGATACGTTTTCGGTATCCTTCGACCTGAGCCGCCTTTTTCTTTGCGGGTGTTATTTTTTGTTTGGATTCAGGGTGAAGCTGCGGTATTTGTGGGCGAAGCGGTCAGCGACCACCACGAAACTTTTGAGAAGAGGCTTAAAGGAAGTGTCGTCAAAGCCTGTGGCGGAAAGGGCGAAGACGAAGCGCCCGGCGTGCCAACGGACGACGCGGGTGCCGTCGGCGAGGGTGGCCACGTCCACTTGGGTGCGCTTGACGTCTCCAGCGCTTTGGGTCTGCCAGTTGGCGCCATAGACGCCGCTGATGTCGGTGGTGAAGATGCGCTCTTCCAAGGCGGTGCGCAGGGTGATGGTGGTATCGTCCGCTTTACCCTTAAAGCGCAAATCCGCTACCTGTCCGCTGATCCCGTAGACGTGGACGGCCGGATGATAGAGGGCGTAGAAATTGCTGGGGAGATAGAGGATGGGAAAACCAATGGCCCGTTCCAACGCCGGGACATCCGGGTATTCGATCATAGGATTGGGCGTACCCACGGGGTGGGCATCGTCCTCGCGCTCCGGCGCACTTTCTGGGGAATCCGTTTTCTCAGCCGTCATTTCTTCCGCCGCCGAGGCCTCGTCTTCCGGGGCGGCCTGGGCGGTTCCGGTGAGGAGCCCGACGGCCAGCAGGGCCGCACACAGGGGATGAGTCAATTTTTTCATGGGGATATTGCCTCCTTTAAGGCGTTTCCGGCGTCAGCCGGTCACGCGGATGGACTGAATGATGCGCTCTATTTCGGCCGGCAGTCTTTCGTCGCCGCCGTCGTAAAGGATAGTAATAAGCCAGGCCTCTCTGTCGTCAGGGATAAAAATGGTTTTGAATTTTCCGGGGGTTTGGAAGCCGCTGATATAGTCGACGGAGAGAACCGTCAGATCCCGGCCGTCGACGGACAGCGTTTCGCGGGCGTCACTGATCTCTGCTGCCGCGTCTTTTACCTTAAATTCGGGGGGTAGCGCCGAGAGCAGGGTATCCTGAAATACCGCGTAAAATTTTTGCCGGGCCGGCGTGCGGGCCGGCCCGAACCGTCCGGCGACGGCTGCGTCGTCAAACCGGACAGCGGTAATCTGAAGCTCTATGCCCGTTTCTTTTCCCGTCTGGTATCGGGTCATGCTGAGAACGAAGGGGGCGGCTTCCGGGGGGACGGGGATCGATTGCGCATTCGCCGTAAAGTGCCCGGGGAGATCTAAGGAAAGACGGGTGGCCCCGCCGGGAAAGTCAGCCCGCTCCGGACGGGGCAAAGGCGCCGGCCCGGCGTTTTGGCAGCCGCCCAAAAGGGCCGTGCCGAAAAGCAGCAGAAGAAAAAAGCTGCTGAGAGAAATCCCGCGGGTCATGAGAGGCTCCTTTCTTGTCGTGTCCAATCATTTATCTATAGTATCATTTTTCGCTGGAGGACGCAAATGGCGGGGTGAAAGGACGTCAACCCTACCACTCCACTTGGTTGACAAAGAAAAAAGAAAGGCGTATCCTTAAATTCGTATGCCGTTTGAGACAGAGGGGCATTTCTCCGGACGGCGAATCTTTTTGTCAATCAATGTAGGAAACACGGATCAATGGGCCTTCCTTTTATCCGTGTTTTACAGGGAGGCGATGAAAGATGGGGCAGCTTTCCTTGCGGGAGCTTATCCTGTGTGCGCTCTTTGTGGCGCTGGTGGCAGTGGGGGCGCTCATCCGTATTCCGGTGGGGACGGATGTCTTTACGCTGCAGTTTATGTTCACGCTGCTGGCGGGGCTTTTGCTGGGGCCGCGCTTGGGGGCGACAGCGGTGGCGGTTTATATTCTGCTGGGCCTGATAGGGGTGCCGGTGTTTGCGTCGGGCGGCGGGCCGGGCTACATCCTTCAGCCCACCTTTGGGTATCTCTTGGGCTTCGTTGTCCAGGCATGGTTCTGCGGCTGGGCGGCGCGGCGCACGGCAGCCGTGACCTTTAAGCGACTGCTCCTCATCAATTTCGGCGGCATGGTCATTGTGTACGCCTTTGGCCTCGTCTGGTTTTATGTCATCTCCAACTACGTCATCGATGCGCCGGTAGCGCTCTATTGGGTCATTCTTTACTGCGGGATTTTGCAGATTCCGCCGGACGCTCTTCTTTGCGTCGCGGCGGCTGCGGCGGCCAAGCGGGGGCTTTCGGCAGGGATATGGCTGAATCCGCCGCGGGGGACGGGAAGGTAGCGGCGTCCGTGGCTGGAGGATACCGGGGGATGCACCCCGGTAGACAATGGAGGCTGGCAGACCGAGAAATTAAAGGAAGAAGCGTGATTGTATGGGCAAGGCGATTTTCATCACGGGGACGGGGACGGATGTGGGGAAGACCTATGTGACGGCCCTCATTGTGAAAAAACTGCGGCAGGCGGGGAAGAACGCTGGGTATTACAAAGCGGCCATCAGCGGCGCGGAGAAGGGGGCGGCGGGAGAACTTCTGCCCGGCGACGCTCTCTACGTCAATGAGGAGGCGGGGATCGGCGAGACAGCGGAAAATCTGGTTTCTTACGTCTACGAGGAGGCGGTGTCCCCCCACCTGGCGGCAAAGCTCAATCGCTGCCCCATCGACTTCGACCGGGTGGAAACGGCCTTTCGCCGGGCGAAGGAGAAGTATGATTATCTCACCGTCGAGGGAAGCGGCGGCATCATCTGCCCTCTGCGCTGGGACGAAACGCAGCACGTCATTTTAGACGATTTGGTGGTGCGGCTTCGCCTCGGGGCGATCGTGGTGGCGGACGCCGGGCTGGGCACCATCAATGCGGCAGTGCTGACCATCGAACATTTGAAGCTGCGCCATATTCCCGTAGCCGGGGTGATTTTGAACCGCTATCATCCCGGAGACGTCATGGAGGAGGACAACCGCCGCATGATCACGGAGATCACCGGCGTCCCCGTCATTGCCTGTGTAAAGCCCGAGGACAGCGTGCTGGACATCGACCCCGAGGTTTTGGCCGGGCTGTATAAATAAAATCCGGAAAGATGGGCGTGACCGCCCCTTGATCAAATTTTGACAGGAGAGAAGCAGGATGGCATTGGAACAGGAGAATTGGGAAAGCCGAGACATGCGGTACATCTGGCATCCGGCGGCCCAGATGAAGGATTATGAGGCGCTGCCCCCCATGGTGATCGCCCGGGGGAAGGGGGTGTGGCTTTACGATGTCCATGGGAAGAAGTATTTGGACATTATCAGTTCGTGGTGGTGCAATCTTTTCGGCCACTGCAACCCCATCATCAATCAGGCGGTGAAGGAGCAGATCGACAATCTCGAACACGTCATCTTCGCCAATTTTTCCAACGAAGCCGCCATTCGCCTGGCGGAAGCCTTGGCGAAGATCGTCCCCAAGGGGCTGGCGAAGTTTCACTTCAATGACAACGGCTCGGCGGCGGTGGAAGCGGCCCTCAAGATGTGCTTTCAGTATCACTTACAGACGGGGCACCCGGAGCGGCAGAAATTCATGTGCCTTTCCGAGGGCTATCACGGAGAAACCATCGGGGCGCTGTCCGTGGGGAGCCTCGACCTCTACGCTCAGATGTACAAGCCCATGATGATGGAGAACGTTCATGTGGAAGCGCCGGATTGCTATCGCTGTCCCTATGGAAAAGATCGGGATCACTGTCAATGTGAATGTTTCGAGCATGCGGGAAAAGCCTTTGCGGCTCACGGGAAGGAAACGGCGGCCATCATCGTGGAGCCGCTTCTTCAGGGGAGCGCCGGGATGCGGGTCTATCCGCCCCTCTACCTCAAAAAGCTCCGGAAGCTCTGCGACGAGGCCGGGGTGCTTCTCATCGCCGACGAGATCGCTACAGGCTTTGGCCGCACCGGTCGCATGTTCGCCTGCGATCACGCCGGGATAGCGCCGGATATCATGACGATCTCCAAGGGCCTTACCGGGGGCTATCTTCCCATGTCCGTCACCGTGACGACTCAGGCGATCTACGATGCTTTTTACGCCGACTACAGCGAGGGCAAGGCCTTCGTTCACAGCCACACCTACGCCGGGAATCCTTTGGCCTGCGCGGCGGCGCTGGCGGTGCAGCACATTTTCCGCACCCAGCCCATCTTTGAGAACGCTGCCGTCAACGCGAAATGGCTCACAAAGCGCATGGAGACTGAAATTTTGCCCCATCCCAACGTGGGCGAGGTGCGCCATATCGGCCTGATCCATGCCTTTGAACTGGTGGCGGATAAAAAGACGAAAGAGCCGCTCCCCGCCGCACAGCGCACCGGCTACGAGGTCTATCGCCACGCGCTCCGGCACGGGCTGCTCCTTCGTCCCATCGGCGACGTTCTCTACTTCAATCCGCCCCTTAACATCACCCAGGCGGAGCTGGATACGGCCATTGATTTGGCGAAAACGGCGCTGAACGAGGTACTGCCGGCCACCGCCTGAGCGCAGCCCGGCCATTTTCCCCGGAAGGAACCGTCGCCCGGTTCTTCTCCGGGGATTTTCTGTATAATGAAAAACCGGCGGGAATATGCTACAATAGGATTAAAACGTAAGGGAAGCAAGGATAAAATGAAGTCCGGCGAATGGAGCAGATTTTTTGTCCTGCCAGGGAAACAAACCGGATGCAGAGCGCTGCTCTGTGGAGGATTTGCTGACGCCGACAGGGCGAACAAGATGCGCCAACAGGATGGGCTGAATGGATCAATGTCTCCCAAAGATGCGGACAAAAGAGGGAATGGCGCGGCCTCGATGAACGGGGCACGGATACGGGAGGTTGTCATGGAGCGACAGGAAAAGAAAGCCGCCATGCTGATTGTGGACGATCAGGAAACCGATCGGAGCGTCTTAGCGCAGATTTTTAAGGACGCGTTCGCGATCTTTGAGGCCGTGAACGGTCAAGCTGCGCTGTGCCTCTTGGAAAAGTGCGGGGCGGACGTGATCCTTTTGGACACGATGATGCCGGTGATGGACGGGTTTGAGTTTTTAGGGGCGATCCGCCGGGATGAGCGGTTCGCCGATATTCCCGTGGTGATGATAACCTCCCGGGAGGAAAGCGGCAGCGAGGTCCGGGCCATCGAGCTGGGGGCCTTAGACTGCCTGGTCCGCCCCCTTCATCCCGCCGTGGCTGTCCGCCGCGTCCAAAACGTCATGGCCCGGGCGGAGAACGAGTGGCGCAAGATTGAGCAGGCGGCGCAGCTTCGCCAGATAGAGGAAATGCGGCAAAAGATCGAGCGTGATCCTTTGACGGGCCTTTACGGGCGGGAGAGCTTCTGCCGCCGGGCGGCGGAGCTTATCCGGCAGGCGGGGGATATCCGCTATGCGGTTTTTTGTTTTGACATCAGCTTCTTTAAGGTGCTCAATGATCTCTTCGGCATGGAAATGGGAGATCTCGTTCTGCGGACGGTGGGGGCGTATCTGCGGCATGTGGCCAGCGGTTTGGGATTGGCAGGGCGTTTCACGGCCGATCGCTTCGTCCTTGCCCTGCCGGAAGCGGCGGTGGGGATAGAGATCATTCTGCAAGGGCTGGACGATGCTGTGGCGGCTCTCTCCATTCCCCATCACATCCAATTTTACGCCGGGGTCTATCAGGTAGCTGATCCGACGATTTCTGTGGAGCAGATGTGCGGTTACGCCAATATGGCGCTGGCTTCCGTCAAAGGAAGCCAGCAGCGGCAGAGCGCGGTTTATGACGAAGCGATGCAGGAAAAGATCCGCGAAGAGCAGATGCTTCGCCGGGAGATGGACTACGCCTTGGAGAGCGGGCAGTTCAGTATCTTCATTCAGCCGGTGCGGAGTCTTACCCAAGGACGGGACGTCGCCGGGGAAGCGTTGGTGCGCTGGTTCCATCCCGTCCGTCAGATGATCGTACCCGACCGCTTCCTTGCCCTTTTCGAGCGCAGCGGCTTCATCCGCCGTCTGGATCGCTTTGCCTGCGAAGAAGCCTGTAAGCTCCTGCGACGCATCTTAGACGAATTTGGCCGGGCACTGCCGCTTTCCGTCAATATTTCCCGGCTGGATTTTTACGATGAGGACCTCGTAGGATTTTTCCTGGGGTTGATGGAAAAATACTGCCTCACCCCCGATCACCTTTGGCTGGAACTCACCGAAAATACGTATGCCGCCAATCCCCGGCAGGTAGTGGCGGTGGTGCGCCGCTTGCGCGATGTGGGATTTCGCGTATTTGTGGACGGCTTTGGCAGCGGGCAGACGTCGTCCTTGAACCTCTTGCGAAACATGCCGGTGGACGGGATCAAGATCGCCGCATCTTTCATGGAGGGAGAAGAGTCCGACGGACGGAGGCAGACGATCTTGCAAAATCTCCTGACCATGGCGCGTGATCTTCACATGATCGCTGCGGTGAAAGGCGTGGAACGTGAAGACGAGGTCGCCCGCCTCCGCGCTGCCGGCGGCGATCTCGTGCAGGGTTACTACTTCGCGCCGCCGCTTTCGGAGGACGATTACGTGGCACGGAGCCGCGGCGAAGCGAGCCGGCCCTGAAAATACGGTTTTTATAGTAATTCACAGCGGCGGCAAAGAGATGGTGCGGCGCACAGCGCGCAGGGACATCGTGCGGCCATATAATTCCTGGGGAGGAAATCCTATGCTGGAAGAGCTGAAAGAACTTGTCTGCGCGGCCAATACAGCGCTGCCCCGTTACGGCCTGTCCATTTTTACTTGGGGCAATGCCTCCGGCATCGATCGCGCCCGGGGCCTGGTCGTCATTAAGCCCTCGGGGGTAGCGTACGATCAGATGAAATCCCGGGATATGGTGGTGGTCGACCTGGGCACCGGGAAGACGGTGGAAGGGGAAAATTGTCCCTCCACGGACACCCCTACCCATTTAGAAATCTATCGTGCTTTTCACCACGTCGGGGGAATCGTCCATACCCATTCCCGCTACGCCACGTCTTGGGCGCAGGCCTGCCGCTCCATTCCCGTTTTAGGCACCACCCACGCCGACCATTTCTGCGGCGAGATCCCCTGCACTCGGGCTTTGACGGCGGAAGAAATTCGCGGCGACTATGAAGCCGCCACCGGGGCGCTCATCGTGGAAACCGTGGCGGGGCGCGATCCCATGGCCGTGTCCGCCGTTCTGGTGGCCTCCCACGGCCCCTTTGTCTGGAGCGAGACGGCGGGGGAGGCCGTCCGTCAGGCCGTGGTCTTAGAAGAAGTCGCCCGCATGGCCTATTACTCGGTCACCTTGGCGCCCGGTACACCTCTTGCCATCAGCGACGCTCTCCAGGAGAAGCATTATCGCCGCAAACATGGGGCAGGGGCCTATTATGGACAAAAGCACGCATCGGATAACGGCTGAGGCGTTTTGGGAAACCGGCATACCACCGGCGCACCGAGGCCGGAAAATCCCTCCGCCTATAGGCAGAACTGCCTAAAAAAGGGCCGGAAAGAAACGAAGGGTAAATCCCGCTTAAACCTCCTGTAAAGCGGACCTAAACACGGCCTAAACTTTCCCGAACCTTATTGACACTGGCTTTGAAGCCTTTTATAATGAGCTTGCATCAGGAAATCCGGTAACGGTACCTTGCCGGAAGACAACGCCTGATGGGAAAGAAAAAAGCCGAAATCGAGAAAGACATTGACAGGAGGAAAATACAATGAAAACTTACAGCAAACTTTTAGCCGCCGTCCTCGCCGCCGGGAGCATCGCCCTTACCGCCGGCACCGCTGCCGCCGCCATAGAGGCCTCGCAGGCGGAAGCCATCGTCCTGGAGGAATACCCCTCGGCCCAGATCATCTCCACCGAGCTGGATACGGAAGACGGGGTTCAGGTCTACGAAGTGAAGTTCTCCAC
>CAJPQU010000062.1 GCA_905372875.1 uncultured Schwartzia sp.
CAGAGGCCGATGGTACTTGGCTGGCGACGGCCTGGGAGAGTAGGTAGTTGCCGATTAGCATTAATGGCTGGGATTTCCCAGCCTATATGGCGGGTGTGGTGAAGTGGTTAACACACTGGATTGTGGCTCCAGCATGCATGGGTTCGATCCCCATCACTCGCCCCATAGATGGATATAGCCGTTTTCGGACGGTTTGATACAGGGGTATAGCTCAATTGGTAGAGTAGTGGTCTCCAAAACCATTGGTTGAGGGTTCAAGTCCTTCTGCCCCTGCCATTTTTATATGACTATTTGGTAAGTCGGAGTGGTACTCAAGTGGCTGAAGAGGACGGTTTGCTAAATCGTTAGTGGGGCGACCCAGCGAGGGTTCAAATCCCTCCCACTCCGCCAGTAGCTTTTTCCCCGGAGGCTTTCCGGGTTTTTTTATTGTCTTTGTCGGCCAAATGGAACCTTTACTTCTCCTGCCTCTAGGAGAAGAAAGACGGATTCTCCTTGACAAAATGGAAAGGGCTCCGCTATAATATTACTTTGTACGAAGATGTTTATGCCGCCGCGCCTTCCATCGCGGTGGGGTGATCTGTCTTCGCGTTCGGGCGGCGGTTTCCATAAGCCCCGGAGGCTGTAGCTCGGTTTTTCCGATGCTTATTACTGAATTACATATACAGGAGGGTTTCGCATGAAAACAACTTTCATGGCGAATGCGTCGAATATCGAGCGCAAGTGGTATGTTGTTGACGCAGCCGGGCAGACCGTCGGGCGGTTGGCGGCGGAAGTCGCGAAAGTGCTGCGCGGCAAGCATAAGCCGACGTTTACGCCCCACGTCGATACAGGGGATTACGTGATCGTCATCAATGCGGATAAAGCGGTCTTTACCGGGAAAAAATTGACGAAGAAGGTATATTTCCGTTATTCGGGTTATACGGGCGGAGCGAAGTTCACTCCGGCAGGCAAGATGATGGAGAAGATGCCGGAGCGGGTCATCGAACTGGCTGTCAAGGGCATGCTGCCAAAGAATCGGCTTGGCGCACAGATGTATCGAAAGCTCAACGTTTACGCCGGAGCGGAACATCCGCATGCAGCGCAGCAGCCGGAAGAGCTGAAGCTGAAGTAAACTGGAAGGGGAGGAAACATATTCATGGCATTGGTTAGCTACTACGGCACGGGCCGCAGAAAAACTTCGGTTGCCAGAGTCCGCCTGGTTCCAGGGGATGGTAAGGTAATCATTAATGGTCGCGACATGAAGGAATATTTCGGTCTCGGCACGTTGGAACTTATCGTTCGTCAGCCGTTGGTCTTGACGGAGATGGGGGATAAATACGATGTCTTGGCGAAGGTGGCCGGTGGCGGTGCGTCGGGGCAGGCGGGGGCTATCCGTCATGGCATTTCCCGCGCCCTTTTGGAGCTGGACGGAGAGCTGCGGCCAGCACTGAAGAAAGCCGGCTTTTTAACCCGTGATCCCCGGGAGAAGGAACGCCGTAAGTACGGACTCAAAAAAGCGAGAAAGGCATCGCAGTTCTCGAAGCGTTGAGTTGTATAGTCGTAAGAATAAAAACCCCGCTGGCAAGTATGTCGGCGGGGTTTTCGCGTCCCCATAAAATCGGATTGAAAATCGTTTGTTGCGGATCGTTGTGAAAAATGTGGGGGGAAATGATATTGAATTTTTTCTCGGCTTGTGTTAGACTTTACATCATATATTAGAACCACAGGCGATGAACGGGACAGTAAGCGTGGGGGAAAAGCAGAGCGAGCCGGCGAGAGGTGGAAGGCCGGTGCGAGTACCCGGCGCGGAATATCACCCGGGAGCTGCCGCCGGAAAGCGCAGGAGCGCGAGTATGCGCGGACGGGATCTTCCGTTAGCGAGATAGCATATATTGTATGTGAAATAGGTGGTTATTTATGACGGCTGGTCCTCATCCTATTGGGTGAGGATTTTTTCGTAACGGAAATCTCCCGCATCCTATTTTGAGGCGGGAGATTATTCTTTTGGGAGGGGCTTATTTTGTACAACAAGGTGGACACGAACCTGAATTTTGTCGAGCGGGAGCGCGAAGTATTGGCGTTTTGGAAGGCTCATGATATCGCTCAGAAGGCGATTGATCAACGGGAGGGCTGCGATACTTTTACCTTCTATGACGGGCCGCCGACGGCGAACGGCAAGCCGCATATCGGCCACGTGCTAACGCGGGTGATTAAGGATATGCTGCCCCGCTATCAGTCCATGAAAGGGAAAAAGGTGCTGCGTAAGGCAGGCTGGGATACCCACGGTCTGCCGGTGGAGCTCGAAGTGGAGAAGGCCATCGGCATCAATGGCAAGGAGCAGATCGAGGCCTACGGGATTGAACCGTTTATCAAGAAGTGCCGGGAATCCGTCTGGAAGTACAAAGGAATGTGGGAGGAATTTTCTGATGTGGTGGGATTCTGGGCCGACATGGAACATCCCTACATTACGTATGAAAATGATTTCATTGAATCGGAATGGTGGGCGCTGAAGGAGATCTGGAAGAAGGGCCTGCTCTACAAGGGACATAAGGTCATTCCGTATTGTCCGCGCTGCGGCACACCGCTTTCTTCTCACGAGGTGGCGCAGGGCTACAAGGATGTGAAAGAGCGCTCGGCAATTGTGAAGTTTAAGGCGAAGGATGAGGATGCTTATTTCCTGGCATGGACGACGACGCCTTGGACACTGCCTTCGAATCTTGGCCTTTGCGTCAATCCCGAGGTGGAGTACGTCAAGATCCGTGTGGGGGAGACGGTCTATTATTTAGCGGCCGCTTTGGTTGATGCCGTCTTTGAAGGCGTCGACGGAGAACGTGAGGTTTTGGCTACTTTTAAGGGGCGGGATTTGGAGTACCGGGACTATGAACCGCTCTATCCCTACGCGGTAGGGAAAATCAACAAGAAAGCTTTTTTTGTCGTCTGTGATGACTACGTTACCACGGAGGACGGCACCGGTATCGTTCATACGGCGCCGGCCTTTGGTGAGGACGACAACCGGGTCTGCAAGAGGTATGATATGCCTTTTGTTCAGTTTGTAGACGGCAAGGGACAGATGACAGCGGATACGGACTGGCCGGGGGTTTTCGTCAAGGATGCCGATCCCTTGATCTTGAAGGATCTGAAAAATTCCGGCAAACTTTTTAAAGCACCGATATTTGAGCATAGCTATCCCCATTGCTGGCGCTGCGATACACCCCTTATTTACTATGCCCGGGAGTCGTGGTTCATCCGTATGACGGCGGTGCGGGATGAACTCATCGCCAATAACGATACGGTGAACTGGATCCCTCCTTCCATTGGCAAAGGCCGTTTCGGTGACTGGCTGGAACACGTGCAGGATTGGGGGATCAGCCGCAATCGTTACTGGGGAACGCCGCTCAATATCTGGGAGTGCAGCTGCGGTCATCAGCACGCGGTGGGATCCATTGAGGAATTGACGTCCTTATCGAAAAATTGTCCGGAGAATATCGAGCTGCATCGGCCTTACATTGATGCTGTCACCATTCCCTGCGAAGACTGTGGCGGCGAAATGCACCGAGTGCCGGAGGTCATCGACTGCTGGTTTGATTCCGGCTCTATGCCGTTCGCGCAGTGGCACTATCCCTTTGAAAATAAGGAAATTTTTGAGCGCCGCTTTCCGGCGGATTTCATCTCGGAGGCGGTGGATCAGACCCGGGGATGGTTTTATTCCCTGATCGCCATCTCGACCCTTCTCTTTCACAAGGCTCCTTACAAGAACGTCATTGTTTTGGGCCATGTGCAGGATAAAGACGGCCGCAAGATGTCGAAATCCAAGGGGAATGCCGTGGATCCCATGGACGCGCTGAGAAAGCACGGAGCGGATGCTGTTCGCTGGTATTTCTACGAAAACAGCGCGCCGTGGCTGCCGAACCGCTACCATGATGCCGCTGTGCAGGAAGGGCAGCGAAAATTCATGGGAACGCTCTGGAATACGTATGCGTTCTACGTTCTTTACGCCGAGATCGATCAGTTTGATCCCACGCAGTATGCCCTCTCGTATGAGAAGCTGTCGGTGATGGACAAGTGGATCTTGTCCCGCCTCAATACCATGGTGACGGAAGTGGACGGAGATCTCACCGATTACAAGGTAACGGAGGCTGCCAAGGCGCTCCAAGACTTCGTTGACGAACTTAGCAACTGGTATGTGCGCCGCAGCCGGGAACGTTTTTGGGCGAAGGGGATGGAACAGGATAAGGTAAATGCCTACATGACCCTTTATACGGCGCTGGTGACAACGATCAAAGCGGCCGCTCCCATGGTGCCTTTCATTACCGAGAGCATCTATCAGAATTTGGTCGTGCAGGTAGACAAAAATGCCCCAGAAAGCGTTCACCTTTGCGATTTTCCCCAGGCGAATCCGGCGTATATCGACAAGGCCTTGGAAGAAAATATGGACCTCGTCCTTCAGATCGTGGCCCTGGGCCGGGCGGCGCGCAACGCTTCGGGGCTCAAAAACCGCCAGCCGCTGGCGAACCTCTACGTCAAGGCGAATAAAGAACTGCCGGACTTTTTCCGGGATATCGTGAAAAGCGAACTGAACGTCAAGGCGGTGACGTTCAAAGAGGATATGAAGGCGTATCTCACTTACAGCTTTAAGCCTCAGTTTAAAGTGCTGGGGCCGAAAGTCGGGAAACGAATCGGCGAGGTCAAGGCGGCTCTCGCGGCGGTCAACGGACAGACGGCGAAGGAAGAACTGGATAAAACCGGGAAACTTCGCCTCGTCCTGCCTTCCGGGGCCGTCGAACTGTGGCCGGAGGATATCGAAGTCACCATGGCACAGACGGAAGGCTACGCCTGCCAACGTTACGGCGGTATCACCGTGGCGCTGGAAACCATCCTCACGCCGGCGCTCATCGAGGAAGGCTTCGTTCGGGAGATCATCAGCAAAATACAGACCATGCGCAAGGAGAACGGCTTTGAGGTCACGGATCACATCGTCGTGGGTCTCGCGGGGAACGATATGCTCATGGATATTGTGCGTCGCAACGAAACTTTCCTTCGGCGTATTGTCTTAGCGGATAAGGTTGTTTATGGCCTGAGCGGGGGCTTCCTAAAGGAGTGGAATATCAACGGGGAAAAGGTAACGCTGACGGTAAGCGGTACAGAAGAGGGACAATGAAGTCGCGGCCCGCCTGGGGATGAAGAGATGTAAAAAATCGGTTAAACACTATGACTTTCTCTTCTAAACATGGTACAATATGAACACATAGCGAACATGACCGAATCACCCTTTGCCAAAGGGCAGTGAAGTCCGGTCTGCTGGGGGACCAGCATCGGGAGCAATACGGGAAGGAGAGGAAGTGGATAGACATGAGCGCTTTGCTGAATGAGTTGAAGGCGTGGGGCTGTGATACGGATAGTGTCATGCCGCGCTTTTCCCATAAGGAGGATTTTTACGCCCGCTGTTTTAAAAAATTCGTCGTGGATCCGGCTTTGGAAGCGCTGGGAAAGGCTCTGGCTGATAAAGACGCGGATGCGGCCTTTCGCCAGGCGCACACCTTGAAGGGGCTCACGGAGAATATGGGGCTGACGCCGCTCTCGGCTATTTTGTCCCGGATCGTGGAGCCGCTGCGGCTGGGAAATTGCGATCAAGCGCTCTCGACGGAGTATCGGAAGTTTATCCGCGAAGTGAAGCGGTATAAGATTTTGGCGGTTCGAGACGGAGTGTGAACGGGAAATGGCAGAAAAAAAGCATTGGCCGGGGGGAGAACATCCGCACGGCGACCCGGCGCATCGTCATGAGAACGGTCATGGGCCCGGGGCGCATGTACATTCTCATACGCATACAAAGGCGGTGCTGAATCGCATGGCGCGTCTGATCGGTCATTTGCAGTCCATTCGGCGCATGGTGGAGGAAGGGCGCGATTGCAGCGATATCCTCATTCAGATTTCGGCGGTGGATGCGGCCTTAAAGAATGTGGGGAAAATTATTTTGAAGGATCATATGGAACATTGTATT
This sequence comes from uncultured Schwartzia sp., assembly GCA_905372875.1. GTDB lineage: Bacteria > Bacillota > Negativicutes > Selenomonadales > Selenomonadaceae > CAJPQU01. Next base: position 5,978 of record CAJPQU010000062.1, read on the forward strand.
GTGGAGGCTGTGCAGGAAGATGATCGGGAAGCGTTGAAACGGCTGAATAAAGCGATCGATCAGTTTTTACATTGACAGACTTTTGCCAAGCGGGGTCAAGCCGGATTCGCTCTCAGTGTGTAAAAAAGATGTGAGATGGGACACGGTGCTGATGAAGGTTGGCAAGGAGGCGCAGAGAATGGCAGAAGATGCCAATGATATAGCGGCCGATCCGTCGTTTTGGCGGGGCTTTGTCGCCGCGCTGCGGTATGATAACGCGATGCCGTGGGCGGATACCAAGGCGGTGTACGACGTCATGCTGACCATGAAGACGGAGACGGCGGCCGGAACGATACTGGCGGAACTGTTGTCCCACGCGTTGCCGGGTACGGCGATGCGGTATGTGACGAAGGGGTTTCCTCTATCGGCGAAAGCACCGGGACAGCTGCTCTTTCGCGCCGATTACCTGACCTATGACGAGGCAGGGCGGACGTTGTATTTTGTCGAGCTGCGCCTGCCGGGGCAGGGGATCGGTTGGAAACGTTATGATCGATATGTTTCGTTGCTGCGAGGGAAAAAAGAAGAGGCCCGCTTTTCGACGGAGGATTTCTGCCGCATGTATGAGGAAGGTGCGCCCTTTGATTTTGCGGCGGGGCAGCCGCGGAACCGCTATTATCAGACACAGTGGCAGGAATTGACCGCTTTCTGGGCGACGTTGGCGGCTGAGGACAGAGTGGGACTGGAACTGATCTATCTTTTGCCGGACTCCTTTTCCTTGAGTGAACGGCTGGCTGCCCGCGGGAAGGGAGCTTTGGCAAACGACCTGGGCCCACGATTCCATGGGGTATCCCTTAACGCACTGGCCCTTGCCTTTACCGATGCCTCCCCTAAGACGCGCTGTTTCCTTGATATTTGGCGCGACACGCAGCATTTGGCTTGACGGTTGATTACGATACGGAAGAAATCATAAACAGGCCCCGTCGGGGCCGTTTCCATTTGAGAGGCAAGAGGTTTTTATCTTGCGCTGGATGGCACGGCCGGAACGGGGCCTGTTTATGGAGAGAAGCGGGGGGTGTCAGGGAGCGGGAACCAGACGGGCTAGCCGGGGAAAGCCCGCTGTTTTGAGATTGGTTTGGATATTTCCCAGAAAAGCGGCAAGATACGGGCAGGTGAGTCTGATTTTAAACCGCAGCAGGGTGTGGGAATTGCCGCCAAAGATGGGGATGCGGCGCAGTTCATACATATTATCACCGGGGCGATCGATTCCTGTGTCGACGGTGAAGGCGCCCTGATACCCGGCTGCTTTCAACGCTTCGATGACGGTTCTGTTGCGGCTGCCGCAGGGATAGGCTAAAAAGGTAACGGGGCGATCCAGCCGCCATTCCAGTGCGGCTTTAGAATTTACCAACTGCTTTTGGAGTTCTTCGGGAGCGGTGCATGTTGTGAGATCGACGTGATTTAGCGTATGGCTGCCGAATTCGATGCCGTTTTGCCCCATGTCGCGCACCTCTTCCCAGGTCAGGTAGTTGGGATAGCGGCTCACATAGTCGGTGATGAGGAAAATGACGGCTTTCATGCCGTGGGCTTTCAGGATAGGATACGCGATGTCATAGTTATCCTGATAGCCATCATCAAAGGTGAGGAGGACAGGCTTTTCCGGCAGGGGACGGCCTTTTTCCAAGGCATCGGCCAGCTCGGCGACAGTGATGGTATGGTAGCCTGAAGCCGCCAGATAATCCATCTGGGCGGCGAATTGTAGTGAGGAAACGGTCAGGACGCTTTTATTGTGGTCGTTGATTTGATGATAATTGAGTACGGGGATGCCCGCCGGCCGAGCATAGAGCGCGTAGATGGCAGCACCGATGAGGAGACACAGGGCGAGCAGGACACGCGGTAAAAAGAATCGCATAGAACAAAACCGTCCTTATGTAGAGTTCTGAAGATCTTCTGAAAGCCTTATGGCTCATCATATAGCAAGGCGTACTGCCTGTCAAGCCAGTAGCAGAAAGCGCTTATTTTGGGGAGGCAAAGCGGTGCTATTGGTTACTATAAAACGGTTCTCATTTGTGTTATACTAAAAACAGTGTCTTTAGGAGATGGGAGAGAGAAAATGAATCGTAATGAACCTTGCTGGTGCGGCAGCGGAAAGAAATATAAACATTGTCATTTGGCGTTTGACGAGCGGCTTGACGGTATGACCTTTGATGTTTTCAAGGGGCAGGTGCGGCCGCCGCGAAAGATCATCAACAATGAAGCAGACATCGAGGGGATTCGAGCGGCGGGGGTGATCAATGACGGGGCACTGGATCTCATGGCGGAGATGGTGCGTCCGGGCATTGATACGGAAACGCTGGATCGAGCGGCGGGGGATTACATTACTTCTCATGGCGGCGTAGCGGCCTGCCTTCACTATGAGGGCTATCCGAAAAACGTCTGCATCTCTGTCAATGACGTAGTTTGCCACGGAATTCCGTCGTCGGATACGATTCTTAAGGAAGGAGATATCGTCAATATCGATATCACGACCATTTTGCACGGATATTTTGCCGATGCTTCGCGGATGTTCATGATGGGAGAGGTATCGCCGGAGGCGCAGCGTCTGGTGCGCGTGGCCAGAGAGTGCATGGAGTTAGGGATCGCGGCGGCCCGGCCATGGCATTATTTGGGAGACATCGGTGCGGCCTGCGGCGGACACGCCCATGAAAACGGCTATTCTGTGGTGACGCGGTTGGGGGGGCATGGCGTGGGGAAAGAATTCCACTTAGAGCCTTTTGTCCCTCATGTGGGTGAGGTGAATACGGGCATGCTCTTAGTGCCGGGCATGACGCTGACGGTGGAGCCGATGATCAACGAGGGGACTCATAAAGTGACCATCGATGCTGTGGACGGCTGGACGGTCCGCACAAAGGATCATAAGCTCTCAGCCCAGTGGGAGAAGACGATTCTTATCACGGAAACGGGAACGGAGGTCTTGTCGAGCTGATGCGGAATTTTTCGGATTTTCACCTTCGTCCGGATGTAATTCTCCTTCTCCATCGGCAAGGAATCGATCAGGCGACGCCGGTACAGGAGGCGGCGATCCCCGTGGTGCGCAGCGGCCGCGATGCCATTGTTCAGGCGCCTACCGGGACGGGGAAAACATTGGCCTTTTTACTGCCGCTCTTGGAGAAGCTTAAGCCGAACGTTATGGCGGCGCAGGCTCTCATTGTAACGCCGACCCGAGAGCTTACGCTGCAGATTGCCCGGGTGGCCAACGCCTTGGCACCGGTTTACGGCGTCCGCGCCTTAGCCCTTTACGGTGGACAGGACATCGAGCGGCAGAAGGAAAAGATTCACCGCCACCCCCAGCTCATCATCGGGACACCGGGACGATTGCTGGACCATCTGCGCCATCATACGCTGCTTCTGGGGACGGTGAATAAGGTCGTGTTGGACGAAGCGGACGAGATGATGAAATTAGGGTTTATCGAAGATGTGGAGACGCTCCTGAAAGAACTGGCGAGGGATCGGCAGCTCCTTTTGTTTTCCGCGACCATCCCCGAGCGCGTACGCAAATTAGCCCATCGTTTTATGACACGACCGGAAGAGATTAAAATAGAAGGCGCGCAGGTGCCCCTCGATACCATTCGGCAGGTTACCATCGCCTTGAAGGAGGCGGAGAAGATTGACCGGCTCTCGCTTATCATCAACGAAACGCAGCCATATTTGATGATGGTTTTCTGCGCCACGCGAGAGAAAGTTCGCCGGGTGACGTATGAGATGATTCACCGGGGGTATTTGGCGGATGAACTGTCCGGCGATTTGACACAAACGCAGCGGGCGCTGGTGCTGCGCCGCTTTCGTCAGGCAGAGCTGCAAATTTTGGTGACAACGGATATCGCGGCTCGGGGGCTTGACATTGAAGGGGTAACCCATGTGGTGAATTATGATTTACCACGGACGGCAGAGGATTATATTCATCGTATCGGCCGTACCGGCCGGGCCGGACGGGAAGGGGAAGCCGTCACTTTTGTCACCGATCGGCAGTATGAATCGATGCGCCGGATTGAGGCCGGAATTCGTGCCCGTATCACACGGCGCCGTTCAACGAGAAGCACGGAAAAGGCACGGGGGCATCGTGAAATTGAAGTGATACGGCATCGGGGAGAAGAAGCGCGGCAAAAATCGCCGGCCAAATGTAAACGGACTCCTGCGCCGGTAAACAGGTCTGCCAATCGTAAGGGCGCCGGACATAAAGGCCGTAATCTGCGCCGCCGCCGTTAATCCGGCGGTGTCTTGCCATATCGCAGGGGGCAGACAGGGGCTTTCCCCGGTGGGTAATGGACGAAAGGGGAGGCAATTCGATTCTTTGACACGGTTTCGGTAAGAAACATATACGGATGAAAATATTTTGCCGGAAATGGCCGCCTCCTATTTACAAACGAGATGTTTTATGTTAATATCTCTACTTGTCAGCCGATGGTCACATCGGGTGCGATTATCGCGGGATGGAGCAGTTGGTAGCTCGTCGGGCTCATAACCCGAAGGTCAGAGGTTCAAGTCCTCTTCCCGCAACCAAGGGAATGGCAGCCGCAGGCTGTTTTCCATAAATTATGTGGGTAGGTGCCCGAGTGGTTAAAGGGAACGGACTGTAAATCCGTCGCCTTACGGC
>CAJPQU010000063.1 GCA_905372875.1 uncultured Schwartzia sp.
TGGTGAAGGTGGGGACGAGCACTATCACTTATCCTACGGGAAAGATGAACCTCTCGCGCATGGAGAAATTGGTGCGGGAGCTGACGGATTTGACGAATCAAGGCCGTGAGATCCTTCTGGTGACCTCGGGGGCCATTGCCGTGGGAATGGATCGCATGGGGAAGAAGAAGCGTCCCCGGGCCATTCCCGAGCGGCAGGCTTTGGCCGCCGTGGGGCAGGGGGCGTTGATGCACGCTTACGGATCACTTTTCGCCGCTTACGGAAAGATGGCGGGGCAGGTCCTTTTGACGCGGGAAAATTCTCTGCGCCACCATCAATATACCAATTCCCGCAACGCTCTGAAGGCGATGCTGGACATGGGCGTTCTGCCGGTGGTCAACGAGAACGACGCCGTGGCCGTGGATGAGGTGAAGATTGGGGATAACGATACCTTGTCGGCCACCGTGGCGACGCTGGTGGACGCGGATGTCCTCATTCTCCTGTCGGACGTGGATGGGCTTTATACGGCGAACCCTCAGCGGGATAAAACGGCGCGTCTGATTTCCGAGGTGCGGGAGATCACGCCGGAAATTGAGGCCTTGGCCGGCGACGCAGGATCGGCGGCGGGAACCGGGGGCATGAAGACGAAGATCGAGGCGGCGAAGATGGCCATGAGCGCCGGGGTGACTATGGTCATCGCCCGGGGGGACGAGGACGGTGTAATCCGGGCTATCCTGCATGGAGAAGCGGTGGGGACGCTGTTTCCTGCTAAGGAAGCGCATCTTAAAGCGCGCAAAAGCTGGCTGGCTTTCGGCCGCCATATCGCGGGAGATTTGGTGGTGGACGATGGCTGCGCGGCGGCCATGCTCACCGGAGGAAAAAGCCTTTTGGCGGCGGGCCTCGTATCGGTGGAAGGGGATTTTGGGGCCCGCAGCACGGTGCGCGTACTGAACCTGGCGGGGCGTGAGATTGCCCGAGGCATCGTGAATTACGATGCTGTTTCGCTGCGCAAGATCGCGGGGCACCGGACGAAAGAGATTGCCGAGGTCCTGCCGGCACCCGTGTTTGACGAGGTGATTCACCGGGATAATATGGTGCTGATGGTTTAAAGGGCAGGGATTGACGATGCCGGGTCGATGTGCCATAATGAGGGAAAACGGCCCTCGGCCGTTTTCCTTTTCTTATGCGGTTGACAGTGGAGAGGGGAAATTTTGCCAAGGAGCGAAGGAGGCAGGGCGATGGAGATTAAAGCGCGGCTTTGGCAGCAGGCTAAAGATGCCCAGGCGGCGGCTCGGCGTCTGGCGGCGACGCGAACAGCGGTGAAAAATGAAGCGCTTTTGGCCATGGCCGAAGCGCTGACGGACGAGATGCCAGAAATTTTGGCGGCGAACGACGAGGACTGCGAAGCGGCGCGGCGGCGGGGCATGAAAAATTCGTTTCTCGATCGCCTACACCTCGATGAGGGGCGCATTAAGGCCATGGCGGATGGCCTGCGGCAAACGGCAGCCCTTCCCGATCCCGTGGGAGAGGGAATTGCTTCCACGGTGCGTCCTAACGGGCTGGAAATTCGCCAGGTGCGCGTGCCGCTGGGGGTGGTGGGAATCATCTACGAGGCACGTCCTAATGTCACCGCGGACGCGGCGGGATTGTGCCTGAAATCGGGCAACGCGGTGCTGCTGCGGGGCGGATCGGAAGCACTGCGTTCCAATCGCACCATCGCCCGCCTGTTGGCGCGGGCGGCCGATGAAGCGGGGATTCCCCACGGTGCTGTCGCCTTTGTAGACAGCTCCGACCGGCAGGCGGTGAACGTCATGTTGGGGCTTACGGGCCTCTTAGACGTGATCATCCCCCGGGGCGGCGCGGGGCTCATTCAGAGAGTGGTACAGGAGAGCACGGTGCCGGTCATTGAGACGGGAGCGGGGATTTGTCACACCTACGTGGACGCGGGAGCCGATCTGGATATGGCCGAGGCTATTGCCGTCAATGCCAAAACCTCTCGGCCGGCGGTCTGCAACGCCATGGAAACGCTGCTCGTTCACGAAGGAGAAGCAGCGGCCTTCCTGCCGCGTATAGCGGCCGTGATGGAAAAGCGGGGTGTAGAGCTTCGCGGCTGCGAAAAGAGCCGGGCTGTAGTGTCGACGATGGCCGCAGCTACGGAAGAGGATTGGGCGACGGAGTACGATGACCTCATTTTGGCCGTTCGAGTAGTCAGGGGTATTGAGGAGGCCATTTCCCATATCAATCGGTATAACACGGGCCATTCGGAGACGATTGTGACCCGTGATTTGGCGCGGGCCCGACGCTTTCAGCAGGAGGTGGACGCGGCGGCGGTCTATGTCAACGCGTCTACGCGTTTTACCGATGGCTTGGAATTTGGTTTTGGGGCGGAGATCGGTATCAGTACGCAAAAGCTGCACGCACGGGGCCCGATGGGACTTCGGGCGCTGACCAGCACCAAATACCTCCTCTCGGGCGACGGGCAGATTCGCCTGTGAACCGATGGATCGGATATTGGCGCACCCTGCGCCAATATTGGCATACACCGAAGGGCCGCCGGGATCTTGCGGATTATGTTTGGGCCGCCGCCCTCATTGTTCTTACTGTATTGGCTGTTACGGCAGGATTGACGGTCCTTTTGGCTCGCGGCTGACGGTGAGTTCTATGAGAAAAAGTTTTCAGACGGCTTTCGAGAGGAGGGGGAAGCGATGGCGGAACGCAAACAGGATCTCCATGACGTGGGACGGAAACGGGTGGGAATCTTAGGCGGGACTTTTGATCCCATTCATGTGGGCCATTTGATGATGGCGGAAGCTGTACGAGGGGAGTATCATTTAGACGAGATCCTCTTCATTCCGGCAGCTTCTCCCCCCCATAAGCAGGGACAGCGGATCACTTCGGCGACCCACCGTTATCTTATGACGGTGCTGGCAACTTCTTCTAACCCTCATTTTCTCGTATCCGATATTGAAATGAAGCGCCCCGGCCCTTCGTATACCATCGATACGGTCTATGAGCTGCGGGAGCGGTTTCCAAAAACAGAGTTTTATTTTATCATCGGTACCGATGTTATCGCTGAGATCGCCACCTGGGATCGGGTGGAGGAACTTTTGACCCTATGCCAGTTTATTGCCGCTTCGCGCCCCGGACAGGAGCCGGATTTAGCACGGCTGCGGCGGGAATTGGGCGCGCTGGGGGAGGCGCGCATTCACCCGGTGACGACACCGGAGCTGGAAATTTCTTCCACCGACATTCGGCAGCGCGTACAGCGGGGCGCATCCATCCGCTATATTGTGCCGGATGCGGTGGAGCAGTATATTTATAAGGAAGGATTGTATCGGGATGGAGTATGAGGCATGCCGGACACTCTTGGCACGGCGTTTGAACCGTACCCGCTATGAACATTCTTTAGGGGTGGCAGATACAGCGGAGAAATTGGCACGGCGTTTCGACGTGGATGTAAAGAAGGCGCGATTAGCCGGGCTGCTCCACGATAATGCTCGCGAGTTTCCCGTGGCGGATATGATTCGCGAGGCGAAGGCGCGCGGAATCCCCATAACGCCCATCGATCGGGCCATGCCGCTCCTCCTGCACGCGCCCTTGGGCGCGTATCGCCTGCGGGAGGTTTATGGGGTGGCGGATGAGGCAATTGCCCGGGCGGTTGCTCTTCACACCGTGGGGGGCGCGGCCATGACGCCTCTTGATAAGATCGTCTATTTTGCCGATATGATTGAGCCGGGACGCCAATATCCAGGGGTTGAAGATCTGCGGGCCTTGGGAACGACGGGGACGCTTAATGAAATGCTGTTGGCGGCTTTCAGTCAATCAATCCTTTATATCGTAGGACAGGGCCATCTCGTGCATCCAGATACCGTGACGGCGCGCAATGAGATATTGCTGTCCGGGCGCTTCGGGGGATGAATGAGAGCGCGGCGGCTTCGACGGAGGCGTGCTTTCGTCGGGCGCCTGGGGAAGAAGAAAGAAGATGGGGAAGGATGCGCCGATGACCGGTCAGACGGAAGCGAATATTCAAGCGAAGCGGCGTATTCGGCGGCGCTATCGTCGTTTGCAATTTTTTCGACTGCTTATTTTTCTGCTCTTTCTTGGGGGAATTGGTTGGGGCGGCTACCGGGTTTTTCTCTGGGGCAGCGAAGTCTATAATCATTACTATGGCATGTATCAGGCTTACATGGCGCGCAAGGCCAGCCACCATACGGAGATGGACGAGCAATTTGAAAATTACATGAACGTCCTCCTCCTGGGGGTGGACGAAGGCGGCGAAGAAGGCGTCCCCAACGCGGACAGCGTACTCTTGCTCAGCCTCGATAAAGGGGCGGGACGGGTACGGGTGCTGTCTATCCCACGGGGAACGCTGATGACAGCGGCGGATGGGACGCCGGAGAAGATCAGCCGGATATATCGGGTAGGCGGGCCTAAGGAAGCGGTGCGCGCCGTACGATCTCTTTTAGGGGTTACCATTCATTACTACGTTGTCATCAATCCTAAGATTCTGGCAGAAATCGTGGACGCCGTAGGGGGGATTGACCTCTATGCAGAAATGCCGATGGAGTATAATGATCCCGCAGCGCAGTTGGACATCCATATCCGGCAAGGATATCAGCACATGGATGGGGATACCGTTCAGAAATATCTGCGCTATCGGAGCGATGAATTGGGAGATATCGGCCGCGTGCAGCGTCAGCGTCGTTTTGTGAAGGCAATGTATGCCAAACTTCTCCAACTTGATACCGTGCCGAAGCTGCCGCAATTGGCAAAAATTTTGCAGGCGCGGGTAACCACCAGCGTTGAGGTTTGGGATTCGGGGCAACTGGCGGCAGTGGTGCAGTCGCTCTCACCCGAATCGCCGGAGACGATCATGCTGCCCGGTGCACCGCAGATGGGGGACGACAGTATTTTTCTTCCCGATCTTCCTAAAGTTCAGGATAAAATAGCGGAACTTTTCCCTGCGCCGGCACAAGGCACGGGAACGATGGACGGCGCGGAGCCGTGAAAGGAGAATGTGGTGTGTTCGAAACATCGGAGGCTTTGGCGCAGGCTATGGCCGCAGCAGCCAGTAATAAAAAAGGACGGGATATCGTCCTCATGGATATGCGGCAGGTGACCTTGTCCACGGATTATTTCATCGTTTGCTCGGGCAACACGGTGACCCAAACCCGGGCCATTGCGGATGAAATTGAGGACAGGCTGAAGGAAGCCGGCGTGGAGATCGGGCATAAGGAAGGCTACCGGGAGGGAGAATGGATACTCCTTGACTACGGCGATTGCGTCGCCCACGTGTTTACCCGGGACAGTCGGGAATATTACGCTTTGGAGCAGCTTTGGGGCGATGCGATACTGACCCCTTATGAGGATGATTGAGAACGAGGAGAAGCGCGTGACGGGAAAAGAAAAACTGCCGGGTTCCTTGGCGACATTGCGCGTCGTTCGTTTGGCGGAGATGGGGGCGTTTCTGGACGCTGAAACCGGCCGCAGCAGCGATGATATTCTTTTGCATAAGGAGCAACAGACTGCGCCGGTGGCGATCGGGGATGAGGTGAGGGTATTCCTTTACCGGGATCCTAAGCGGCGGCTTACGGCCAGCATGCGGCTTCCCAAGATGAAAGAAGGGCAGATCGCCCGTTTGAAGGTCATTAACGTCAGTAAAGACGGCGCTTTTCTCGATGTGGGAACGGAGCGGGGCATTTTTCTCCCCTACGCCGGGATGCGGGGGCGGCCGCAAATCGGCGAAACGGTCTGGGCAAAGCTTTATACCGATAAGTCTGGTCGTCTGGCTGTTACCATGGAAGTGGAAGACGAGATGCGCCGCGCCGCGAAATCCGCGACAGGTGTGCCCGTTGGCAGCTTTGTTACCGGGCAGATATATAATTATACGGATCAAGGGGCGTTCCTTTTTTCCGAGGAGCGGTACATCGTTTTTATTGACCGGAAAGAAATGATAGATCGACCCCGCGTAGGCGAGACGGTGACCGCACGTGTGACTTTCGTCCGTGACGACGGCCGCCTCAACGCTTCCCTGCGGGAAGTTAAAGAGAAAGCGATGGTGACGGACGGAGAGGCCATATTGTCGCTGCTTCGGGAACATCACGGACGCATGCCTTACAGCGACGCTTCTTCTCCCGAAATCATTCGGGAGCGCTTTCGGATCAGTAAAGCGGCCTTCAAACGGGCCATGGGCGGGCTTCTGAAGCAGGGGTTGATAGAAGAACGGGACGGTTGGACTTATTTGAAAGAAACAACGCCGGAATAGGTCATTTTTTCCTTAAACTTTTTTAATAAAAATGTCAGGAGAAGAAGGAAATTCCACGCCGGTCACGAATATATAAGAAAAATGGACTTTGTTGGGGGCGACATACATGGCAGAGACAATGGGAGATAAAAAGGGCATTCTGCTGGAAACCGGCACGAATGAATTCGAAATCGTCGAGTTCAATATTGGCACCGTAAATTATGGGATTAACGTAGCGAAGGTACGCGAAGTCATCACCAGTGCCGATTTTCCGGTAACGGCGATGCCGCAAGCGCATCCGTATATCGACGGCCTGTTCACGCTGCGGGGGCGTTCCATGCCGCTGGTGAACCTGCCGCGCTGCCTTAATGTGGCGGGGACGGATAAGCCGAAGAACATCATCGTCACGGAGATCAACAATTATAATATCGGCTTTCTGGTGGACAATGTGTCCCGCATTCACCGTATCTCATGGAAAGAGATGGAACCGGCGCCGGAGGTGGGGGATCAGTCCCGGGTCGTCGGGATCATCAAGATGGAAGGCCGGATCGTGCTGCTCCTGGATTTCGAAACGATCATCGCCGAGATCAATCCGGAGGTCAATGCCAAATTGACTACGATTGAAGAGGCCAAAGACGATATCAAGGAACTTCGTTCCCAAGAGCATATCGTGGTGGCCGAAGATTCTCCCATGCTGCGGGAGCTAATCGTGGAAACGCTTCATGAGTCAGGCTATCGTTTTGTTAAGGCGAGCAGCAACGGCAAGGAAGCGTGGGACTATCTCATGAGCTTGACGCAGATCGATAAACCCATTACCGATCTCGTTCGGCTGGTCATCACTGATATTGAAATGCCCCAGATGGACGGGCACCGTCTTCTGAAACTCATTCGGGAGAACGACCGTCTGAAGGAAGTTCCGGTTGTCCTCTTTTCCTCGCTCATCAATGAAGAAATGCGCCTCAAGGGCGAAGCTTTAGGCGCCAGCGGTCAAATTTCAAAACCTGAGATCAATCAGCTCATTCAATTAGTGGATACACTTATCTTCGGTAAGTCCGCCAAAGACGTCGCCAAGGAAGGCTGAGCGCCCCGCCAAATTGAATATAAGAAGCCTGCCCTCTCATGAAGGGGGCAGGCTTTTTTGCGCTTGTCAAAACGAAACGCCCGGGGTATTTTTGGGGATGTGCCTAATCTGGTGGCGGTTTTTCGATGGGGCGGTGAGAGATAGAGAAAATATCGATCAGTTTTTTACCGTCGTTTTTCATCGACCGGCGCTGTTCTCCGGGTGGCCTCATAGATATCTTTGATGACCAGACGAATGATTACCATGAAAGGCACGGCTAAAAACATGCCCGGCGCATCCAGGAGATTGCCCCCTAAGAGGATTCCCAGCAGGATAGCGATGGGGTGTAGGTTCAGGGAACGGCCGATGAGTGTGGGATAGATGAAATTATGGTTGATCTGAGTAATGAGAAGGTAGAAACACATGGTTTGCAGGCCCACCCAAGGAGATATGGTGGCTGTCATGACGGTGCCGAAGGCGGAAGCGATGGTAGGACCGATGACGGGGATGAATTCGCTGACGCCGGAAACCACGGCGAATACTGCTGCATAAGGGAGATCCCGGCACGAGAAGTAGAGGAAAACCACCGTACCCATCAGGAAGCAGATGGTCAGTTGGCTGTAAATATAGATGTTCAGCGCGCGCAAGATACGGTCAAAGAGGCGGAAAACCCGCAGATGATCTTTCGCCGGGAAGAGACGGGTGAGCCATTCTTGGATCGCACGGCCGTCCTTTAGGAGATAGAAAGAGGCAAACAGGATGATAATGATGTCAAATACTTTATTAAACAGGGAAATCAACATGGTCAGCGAAGAGCGGACAGCCGTGATGGAAAGAGAGGCCAGTTCCGTCCAGAGGTTGTCAATTTCTTGGGACAAAAAGGCGGAGGAGGAAAAGAGGGCCCGGATATTTTCTGTCAGCGTCGGTAAATCATGGGTGAATTTCTGCACGGAAGCGGCTAGCGGGGCCGAGAGCAAGGTGAAAAGTCCTAAGGTGAGCGTTACGAAGCAAATAAGACTCAGGGCCGCACCGACTGGACGTGGAATATAGCGGATTCGGTGCAGATGATCCACCAAGGGATGAAGCAAAAGGTCGATGAGAAGGGCGATGAAGACGACGAAAGCAAGCTGCGGGAGAAGCCAGAAGGCGGATAACACGATGAGGAAGCTGATGGCAAGCAAGATGGATGTCTTATTTTTCGTCCACATCTATATCCTTCCTTCCTTTGCCGGGTACGGGCATTTTAGAATTAACGGTTCGCTATCAGTGAATCAGTAAAAATAATTTAAGATGCTGCTAAGCGTTCTCTACTTTTGGTAAATTATAGTATGAATGGCATGCTTTGTAAATGTTTCGCGGGTATACTTTCGTCGCAGAAAATTTTATGGTTTTGGCGCATATGCGAGACTTATGGGAAAAAGAGGGATTGACGAATGCGCCGAGAAGTTTCTATAATAGGGACAGGAAAGGAGCGATAGTTATGCACATGTTCAAACGAAAAATAGAAAATTTTCGGCAGAAAGCTGCGGTGATCGTGGCTGCGGCTGTGTTTTCTCTTTCCTTGGGAGGCGCGTCAACAGCGGAGGCCGGTTGGGGCAGCATCATCGGGGCAGGTATTCAGATGGGCGTGCAGTACGCCGCCGTGGATAATGCGATGAAGTATTATGACGGCGAAGGCCGCTACGAATTCTTTGAGATGATGAAAGAAAAGTACGGCGTCAATGAGGATGAAGAACTGAACGAGCGCCTTGATATCATCATGGCGAATCTTTCCGCGGCTATCGCTCAAGTGGATCCTTCCATCCAGCAAAAGCCGTATAACTATTTTATCAATACGGATGAGAGCTTCAACGCGTTCTGCTCTCTGGGGCATAATATCAGTGTCAATACTGGCATGTTCAATTTGGTAGCCAACGACGCTGAAATCGCGGTGGTTTTAGGACACGAGATGGGGCATGGGCAGAAGGAACATGTCCGCAAGAGCCTTAAAGGGACGCTGAATGCCTCTATTTTGGGGTCCATCGTTGCCGAGGCGACGGGGGTACAGGCACTGGGGAATATTTTAATCAATAACATCAGCGCCGTTCACGTCACGAAACCCCACGAATGGGAAGCGGATAATCTGGCTTTTGAATATATCATTCAGTCGGATTATAACCCGGGTGCCTGTGCCGCCATTTGGCAGCGGGTTATGGATCAATACGGCAGTCGATCGCAGAGCTTCGCGGGGGATATCTTCAACCCTTCGGATCATCCTTCCCATAAGGAACGGCGGGACAATTATGCGAAGAAGCTATCGGAATATTCCGGGGGTAAAGTGAAGATTGAGGTCAAAGACGATGTGGCGACGGTTCGCGTCAATGGTCATGATTTTCTGACGCCGGCGGCTTCGGATACCATGAGCGGTAATGAGCGGGCCTATTTTGTCGCTGGGGCGATTGCCAAAGCCTATCATGACGGGACGGCGGGGGAAGCGTTCGCTTCCGACGATACGCTCTATTTTGGCGGGCAAGCGGTCATTACCCCGGTGGGACTTGACCCGTCGGCGGAAGAACTGGCCGAGATTTTGAATCGGATACAATAAGAAACGGGAATAAGCGTCCATGACAGTCGGTGACAGCGGTTAAAGACGCGTGGAGAAAAGCCCCGGGCAGAACGCGGCAAGGCGTTTTCCCGAGGCTTTTTGCCTGTTAGGGAACGTGGGGCGCACATAGGAGAAGGGCGATTTTATCTTTGGATATCATGGAAGAATGGGTGGAGCACAGCCGGGGGAGCCGGGATGTTGACGAAACTGCTGGGAGAATAAGGCGGCTTTTTTGTCCGCGGAAAAGGTGATATAATATTCTTCGGGTAAATCATGGTCTGCCGTAGGAAAGACCGTTTGGTATTTGGGGAAAGGAGACGTTTCTTTGAGGAATGTTATACGACGGGGGCTGATGGCCGTCTGCGTCTGCCTGGCGTTCACGGCGAGTACTGAGGCAGCGGCCTTCCAAGTGGGCGACGCGGGCCCGGAGGTCGCGGAGGTGCAGCAGGCTTTGCTTGATTTGGGCTATGATGTGGCGGCTGACGGTGATTTCGGGCCGGGGACGGCTGCTGCGGTACGAGAATTTGAACGATCTCGAGGGCTTACAGCTGACGGAATCGTCGGGCCCGAGGTCTATCAGGCGCTCATGGGACGTAATTTCCCGATCGTCAGCCGCGGGACGGGGGCGAATTCCTATCGCCGCCTGATCAGCTTGGCCAAGCAATATCTCGGGGTCCCTTACGTTTACGGCGGGGCGACGCCGGGGGGCGGTTTTGACTGCTCGGGTT